>JBKJQC010000147.1:0-8064 GCA_046593995.1 Polyangiales bacterium | reverse complement strand
GCTCCATGAGGTGATGGAACGCGCCCTGCCGGCGCGCGTCGACGCTTGTTTTGCAGCTGCGCATGGGGCCGTGCGGCATCGATTCGCCCGCGCGGGGCGCGCCGAGTAGACTCGCCTCCTCTTCTCATCGAGCTCTTCGCTTCGAGACAGAAGCTTCGGAGGCGTGATGCAGACGCTCGGTTTTCGTGGCTTGCGAGGGGTCGGCCGGATGATGTTCACGGGCGCGACGCTCACGGCGCTCGCATTCGGCTGTGGTGCGCGCTCGACCGTGGAGCTCGGGGGCACTCCCGGCATCGCGCTCTCCTGCGGCGACGGCACGTGCGGCGAAGCCGAGAGCTGCAGCAACTGCTCGGCCGACTGCGGAAAGTGTGCGGGCTGCGGTGACGGCACATGCGCGGCCGACAAGGGCGAGACCTGCTCGAGCTGCACGGTCGACTGCGGCAAGTGCGACGCCTGCGGCAACGGCACCTGCGACGTCGGCGAGACCTGCTCGAACTGCCCGGACGACTGCGGCAAGTGCGCGGCGTGCGGTGACGGCGTCTGTCGCGGCGGCGAGGACTGTCAGAGCTGCCCGAAGGACTGCGGTCTCTGCAAGACCTGCGGGAACGGCACCTGCGAGTCTGCCGAGGACTGCGCCTCGTGCCCGACCGACTGCGGCGTCTGCGAGAAGTGCGGAGACGGCTTCTGCAGCGGAAACGAAGACTGCCTCTCCTGCGCGCCGGACTGCGGCCTGTGCGAGTCGTGCGGCAACGGTCGCTGCGACGCTGCGACCGAGAACTGCTTCACCTGCTCGAAGGACTGCGGCATCTGCGAAGGGTGCGGCGACGGTCGCTGCAAGGAAGGCGTCGAGACCTGCGCGTCGTGCCCGGCCGACTGTCTGAGCTGCTCGGTCTGCGGCAACAAGAAGTGCGAGGCGCCCTACGAGACGTGCTCGAACTGCCGGCAGGACTGCGGCGACTGCGAGACCAAGAACTGCCTCGAGGTCCTCACCTGCGCGCTCAAGTGCCTCGAGAGCGGCCCCGACGGCGGGCCGAGCGTCAGCTGCATCATCACCTGTGGCGCGCCGGCGTGCGCCGACGTCCAGCAGGCATTCGATCAAGCGATCGCGTGCGCCATCCGTGCGTTCCCGCAGTGCGAGGGCTCGGGGAGCCAGTTCGACTGCTTGCAGAAGCTCTGCGACAAGTCGATCGCCGCGTGCATCGGCGCGCGCTGCGGCGACTGATCCGTCACCGACTCTACGCGGGCACACGGGCTGCAGACTCGAACGGGTACCAACCCCTTCGAGGAGGCGCCCTGTGAAGATCCTCTCTCCGCGTGTGCACGGCTACATCGACTACGCGGCTGTGCTCATGTTCGCGCTCGCCCCGTCACTCTTCGGATTCGGGGGCACGGCCGCGGCGGCTTGTTACGTCCTCGCGATGGTCCATTTCGGGATCAGCCTCATGACGGCATATCCCCTCGGGCTCGCCAAGGTCATCCCCTTCACCGTCCACGGTACGATCGAGCTCGTGGTCTCGATCGGTCTCGTCGCGATGCCGTGGATCCTCGGCTTCTCCGAGGTCATCGACGCCCGGAATTTCTTCATCGGATCCGGAATCGCCTTGTTCGGCGTCTACATGGCGACGAACTACAAGGCTGCGGACCTCGAGTACCGCCGGCGACCGCACGGACGTCACAGCTGGGCGTGATCGCTCACGGTCTGCTCTGCTAGAGAACGCGCAGAGCGCGACGCACGACCACGAGCGCGAGGAGGGCGCCGACTCCTGTCGGTGTTGCGCTCTCTCGCGTTCCCTCTCGCGTTCCACCCACGCGGCAGCTGCAGCCGCCGCCGTCCGTGGGCGGCTCGGTGCTCACAGCTGCGTCATCGGTGCCCGCCGCGTCGTTCGTGCTCGCGGCGTCGCCCGGCGCGGCCGTCTCTTCGCCGACGCTGCCGTCGGTGGGGGTGGCAGTGTCCGATGCGGTGCCGTCGCGGATGCTGCCATCACTGCCAGAGAGGCTGCCGTCGGTCGTGCCGGCGTCGGCCGGGGGTGTGGTGCCGCCGTTCGGGGGCGTCGTCGTCGTGCAGTCACCGAGCGAGTGCTCGAGCGCGCCGAGATCGTGGGTGCCCGTCCGCGTACGGAGGCAGTAGTCATCCGCGACCCTCGCGGCGAGCGCCTTGTCGATCAGCGCGGTGAGGTCACCCTTCTTGCGCAGGTCGCCTTTCAGTGGATCCATGTACATGGCGGTGAACGTCGTGGTGGCGACGCCCGCGAGGTTGTCCATGATCGTCGCGGTGCCGCCGTCTCGCAGGCGAATGGTGCCCGTGAGCACATTTCCGCGCGCCTCTCCGCTCGTCGACGCGAAGCGGAAGTCGACGCCGGCCGTCCCGATCAACGTGTTGTGGAAGAGCTTCGTGTCCTTCGACTTGTTGAGATAGATACCGACGTCACTGCAGCTCGCGATGATGTTGTTCCGCATGGTGCCGGAGTCGTGCTCGGGTGTGCACGGGACGGCGGCGTCGAACGCCGCGCGCAGAACTGCGGCGCAGTGCCGCCGCCGCCGAACGAGAGCCCGAGGCGCGTCCCGCCGGAGTAGTCACGCGCGCACATCACGAGGTTGCGCTCGAAGAGCCCGCGCTTGCCGCCGCTCTTCATGAACGCGGCATAGCTCACGCCGTCGCCGCCCCCCTTCTGGAAGTCGTGGATGACGTTGGCGCGCACGATCCAGTCGTCGCCGGTGTCGATGTTCAGCTTCGTCGTGGGATTGCCGGTGTTGCGCGCGCGCGTGTCGAAGAGCTCGTTGCCCTCGATCAGCCCGCCGTGCGGCATGACGTACACGCCGCCGATCTGCGACGCGTTGACCTTCAGCTGGGCGTTGAAGTCGTAGATGCGGTTGTTGCGCAGGACGAAGCCGGTCGCGGCACCCGTGACGTGGAAAGCGTGCTCGCATGCGCCGTCCGTCGCGCACACACCCTTGATGTCGAGCCCCTCGAACTGCCAGTTCGCACCGCTGACCTTGAACCCCTCGAGCGAATCCAGCTCGACCTTCGCGGCGAGCGGCGTCGCGCTCTTCACCTTGATCGGCAGCGCCGTCGTCCCGGTGGCCGTGCAGCTGAAGCCGGTCGAGGCGTAGGTGCCTGCCGCCAGCACGATGGTGTCGCCGGGCTTGGCCGCAGCGATCGCCGCGGTCAGCTGGGTGACGTTCGCGACCGGGACCTCGGCCGCGAGCACGCGCGGCGCGGCGACGAAGAATGCAAGACCGACCGCCAAGGAAACACGGCTGCTCATGCCTCGGAGAGTACGCTCACTTCGGGCAGGCGGCCCTCCCCGTCGCCGAGTCGTTGTCGTCGCGACACTGCTGAAAGGTCGGTTTTGCAGGGTCGATCTCGATCTTCACCTTGTACGTCGAGTCCTTCGTCCCCATCCCGTCCGGCACCGCGAGGGTGAGCACCTCGGTCTGCCCGGGGAAGAGCAGCTTCGTCGAAATCGCCTTGCCGAGGAGCGTCATCGTCGACTCGTTGTAGAAGCCGACCTCCACGCCCACCGGGAGCGTCGCGAGCCCCGCGTTGCGCAGCGAGGCCTCGATCACCGTCGGCGTCGAGCAGCGCACTGCGATGGAGACCGTCGCGTCGGGCGCGTCGAAGATGCCCCTGTCCTGCACGTTCTGGCGGAAGTTGTTCAGCCAAGGGAGCGACCAGTTCTTCGTCTCGTTCGACGGCACCGAGCCGTAGGTGTTCGGCGCGACGCACGCGGAGTCGCGGTCGTCGCAGACGTTGGTCACGTGATACGTGTGCTGGCTCCACAGCGTCCGCGTGCCGACCCAGGAGTTCGACGCGCTGCCGAACGCCGTGATGCCCGAGTACGCCACCGCGCCGGTGGGCGGCTTCCACGCGGGGCGGCCGGTCGTCGGATCCGCGACGTTCCACGGCGCCATGTTGCACTTCCAGCCCGTCGCGCTCGGATCGGCGCGGTTCGCGACCATCAGGATCTCCGCGCGCCCGTCGCCGTCGACGTCCGCCACCACCGACGCCTCGGTCGCCGTGAACGACGTCGTCAGACCGGCGAAGCGGACCTTCCCGGTCGGACCGTCGTAGACCCAGAGGAAGCACTCGTCGTTGTAGATGACCTCTGCGCGGCCATCCCCTTCGAAGTCGAAGACGCTCGAGCCGGTGACGGACGACGAGAGATCGTGGTTCGCGGCGGACCACATGACGTCGATCTTGTTGGCCGCGAAGTTCGGCTTGAACGCCGAGTAGAAGTTCTGCATCGCGACGCCGATGTCGGGCGCCTTGTCGCCGTCGAAGTCCGCGACCGTGGGCGGCCCTCCGCTGCCGTTGCCCGGCACGGTCACCGGCCCGAGCTTCGTCGCGCCCGTCGCGCCGTCGAGGATGTAGAGCTTTCCGGCCTGCACCAACGCGACATCGGGCTTGCCGTCCTTGTCGAAGTCGCCGACCGCGGGGAAGGCGTTGGTCCCCGGGATGTCGGCGCGCGCCCACAGCTCGGTGCCGTCCGAGCGGAGCGCGCGCTGGCCGATCAAGAGCTCGAGGTGACCGTCCGCCGCGCCGTCGAGATCGACGAAGGTCGAGAGGTCGGTGTAGTCGTTGGCAGGAGCACCGCCGAAGATCTGCGTGAGCTTGCCGTCCTTCGTCGTGTAGACCGTGTGGCCGTACGCGATCTCGGGGTAGCCGTCGCGGTCCATGTCGGCGATCGCGAGACCGCCGCCCCAGCCGAAGTTGTCGTTCCCGCTGCCGGGGATGGCCTTGTCGCTCGTGCGCAGGACATTGCCGTTGCCGTCGACGATGACGATGAAGCCTTCGCCGGTCACGGCGGCGATGTCCATCCTGCCGTCGCCGGTGAGATCGCCGAGCGCGACGCTGAGGCCGGAGAATCCCGCAGATCCAGCGCTCGCCCGACGGAGCGACCACACCTCCTTGCCGCTGCGCCCGTCGAGCATGCGCAGCACGCCGGTGTGACACGAGGTCGGCGTGCTGCCGTTGCACTGGCAGCAGGTCGTCTCGGCGTTGCCGGAGACGAAGATCACGTTCGGGGCGTCGAGGATGTCGACCTTGCCGTCGCAGTTCGCGTCGAACACACGGCCCACGGTCGGCGTCGACCACACGTCGATGAAGCCGCGGAACTCCTTGGCGTTCGTGCCCCACGTCCACTCCGGGACGGCGTCGAGGTTGCCGACCGTCGGCTTGAACTCGCACTTCGCGATGCAGCCCGTGCCGGCGTCGGCCCCGTCGGCGCACACCGGCGGGCGCTTCACGCACTTCCCTCCGACCGGCGGCGGCTCGAGGCAGGTCGGCCCACCGTCGGTCGCAGCATCAGTCCTCGCATCGGTGTTCGCATCGGGCACGCCGGCATCGGACGGCGTGGCCGGCTTCCCGAACGCGGTCTCGCAGTACTCGTCGGCCTTGCAGTCGTTGCCGGTGAAGCAGGGTGAGCCCGGGGTCACGCAGGCGTTGAAGAGGCACACGGTGCCCGCGCCGCAGCAGACGTTGCCGCACACTGCATCGGCGGAGGTGCAGCACTTCCCGCCGACGCACACCCCGCCGTCGCAGTCGCCGGCGGTCGCGCAGCCGCCACCGACCTCGAACGTGGAGCCTCCGGAGTCGTTTCCGACCAGTCCGTCGCCGCTCGTCCCGTCCACGTTTCCCGAGCCGTCTGCGGTGCCGCTGTCCTGAGGATCGCCGGGGCCGGGGTCGGCTCCATCCTCGCTGCCCGACCCGCACGAGATGGCGAGCACCGAGACCGACGCCACCGTCGCGATCGCGAACCAAGCACCGACGCGCATGCGAGCCTCCGTGGGATTCCAAGAGGATACGTGACGCCGGTCGCGGACGCGGCATCCGACGACCGAACCTGCTATTTCGGGGAAACCAAGCGATGTCCGTGAAGATTTTGTTCTGTCGCGCCTGAGGGTACCGCCCTCGTGCGGCGAGGATCGCCGCCCAGATCGAAGAAGAGCTCGGCGTCCGCGTCGACCTCGAAGTCGGCGCGCGCGGTCAGTTCGACATCATGGTCGACGGCGAGGTCGTCGCCTCGAAGCAGCAGGTCGGACTGTTCCAGAGGCTGCTCGGTTCGGACGGCTTCCCCGACGTCGCGGCGACGGTGGCCGCCGTCGAGGCCAGGCTCGCGAAGGTGTCGTAGCCACCGGCGCGCGGCGGACTCGCGCGGCGCTGGGGAGACAGGTGCTATAGGGTGACCTCGTGGATGCGGTCGTCGGCACGATCGAGCGCGCGCTGCGGACTCACCGGTTCCGCTTCGGGAACGAGCGCGAGCTGCAGCTCGGGATCGACCAGGTCCTGCGCTCGGCCGGGCTGTCGGTCACGCGCGAGGCGTCGCTCGGAGTCTCGGGGACGATCGACTTCCTCGTCGGCCTGCGCGTGTCGGAGTCGCAGTCGCAGCAACAAGACGTGGGCATCGAGGTGAAGGTTCGCGGGACGCGCGCCGACGTGACGCGCCAGGTGCATCGCTACCTCCAGAGCGCGTCGCTGCGCGCGATCGTGCTGGTGACCACGCGCTCCACGTTGCGCGGCCTGCCCGACGTGATCTCGCAGAAGCCGGTGCACGTGATCCACCTCCTCGGAGGGCTCCTGTGAGGACCTTCGGGACGGTCCGTCTGATCAACGTCCCGCACGGCAAGGCGTGGGAGATCGAGGCCGAGCCGCACGTCTCGCTCCGGCTCAAGCGCATCTTCGGCAAGATCGCGGTCTCTGCGCGCGGGGCCATGCGCCTCGGCGACAACGAGGAGAACGCGCGCGATCTGCTGTGGTTCCTCGACCGCTATCCGATGGAGCTCGAGGACCGGAAGTACCTCGAGCGCCGGGCCGAGAAGCACCGTGTGCGTGTCGACGCGATCGAAGGGCTCCTCGCGGGGCGCTACGAGCCGAGCGCATTCGAGCTCGCGATCCCGGCGCGTCGTTACCAGCGCCTCGCGGCCGACGTGCTCATCAAGGGGTCGAGCCTGCTCCTCGCGGACGACGTCGGACTCGGGAAGACGGCGACCGCGATCTGCACCTTCACCGAGCCACGCACGCGGCCCGCGCTGGTGGTGACGCTCGCGCACCTGCCGCGGCAGTGGGAGCTCGAGATCAAGGCGTTCGCGCCGTCGCTCCGCACCCACGTCCTCAAGAAGTCGCAGCCCTACGACGTGCGCGGGAAGGACGGCGCCATCCCCGACGTCATCATCACGAACTACCACAAGCTCTCCGGTTGGGCCGACGTGCTCTCGTCGTTCGTCCGCTCCGTGGTGTTCGACGAGGCGCAGGAGCTCCGTCACCGCGACAGCGCGAAGTACCAAGCGGCGGCGCGCATCGCGCGTGCGTCGCACTTCCGCCTCGGGCTCTCGGCGACGCCGATCTACAACTTCGGCGGAGAGATCTTCAACGTGCTCGACGCGCTGCGACCGGGCGCGCTCGGATCGCACGAGGAGTTCCTCCGCGAGTGGTGCGACGTCGGCTCGGCGTCGCCGCGCATCCTCGATCCCAAGGCCTTCGGGACGTGGGCGCGCGAGTCCGGGTTGATCCTGCGGCGCACGCGGAGCGACGTCGGCCGCGAGCTGCCGCGGCTCGTGCGCGTCCCGCACCACGTCGACGCCGACCCGCACATCCTCGATCGCATCGGCAGCTCCGCGGCCGAGCTCGCCAAGATCATCCTCGGGTATGGCGCGCGAGCGCTCGACGTCGAGGGGCGCCGGAAGAAGTTCGAGGCGAGCGAGCGTCTCGACGCGATGTTGCGACAGGCGACCGGCATCGCCAAGGCCGCATTCGTCGCTGATTTCGTGCGGCTCCTGGTGGAATCCGGCGAGAAGGTCGTGCTCTTCGGGTGGCATCGCGAGGTGTACTCGCTGTGGATGGATCGCCTCTCGGATCTTTCGCCGGCCCTCTACACGGGGACCGAATCGGCGACGCAGAAGGACGCCTCACGCAAGAGGTTCATGGACGGAGAGACCTCGGTGCTGATCATGTCGCTCCGCTCCGGCGCCGGGCTCGACGGCTTGCAGACCGCCTGCCGCACCGTGGTGTTCGGTGAGCTCGACTGGTCACCCGGCGTGCACGAGCAGTGCGTCGGACGGGTGCAC
>JBKJQC010000108.1:0-5513 GCA_046593995.1 Polyangiales bacterium | reverse complement strand
GCCGTCGCCCACCCACGCTGCACGACGTTCTCGAGCTGTCGCACGTTGCCCGGCCACTCCGCCTCGGCGAGCGCGAGCTTCGCGGCGTGCGTGAGCGGCACCTCGCGTCCGTGGGCCGAACCGGTGCGACGCGCGATCGCCGAAGCGATCTCGGGGATGTCGTCGCGGCGTTCCGTCAGCGCGGGGACGTGGAGCTCGAGCGCGCTCAGTCGATAGTAGAGATCCTCTCGGAAGCGCCGTGCCGCGACGGCCTCCTTCAGATCGGCGTTCGTCGCGGCCACGACGCGCACGTCCACGGTGCGGACCGTGTTGCTCCCGAGCCGATAGAACGTGTGGCTCTGGAGGAACGTGAGGAGCTTGCTCTGTACCTCGAACGGGATCTCGGCGATCTCGTCGAGGAAGAGCGTACCCCGCGCGGCCGATTCGACCTTCCCCTCCATGCGCCGATCGGCCGTGCTGTGCGCGCCTTTCTCGGCGCCGAAGAGCTCGCTCTCGAAGAGCGTCGAGGGGATCGCCGCGCAGTTGATCTCGACGAAGGGCCCCTCACGGCGCGGCGAGCTCGCGTGGAGGGCGCGCGCGATGGCCGTCTTGCCGGTGCCGCTCTCGCCGGAGACGAGGACGGACATGTCGACGGGCGCCGCGACGACCATCTGCTGCAGGAGCCGCGCGAGCGCAGCGCTCTTGCCGAGCAGCTCGCCGACGCTCAGTCGCGCGCGGAGCTCCGCGGTGTGATCGCGTGTCTCGCGATCGACCTCGCGCGCGAGCAGTCGCCCCACGAGCGGCGCGAGGTGCCGGGCGAAGGCCTCGACGAGCGCTTGGTCGACCTGGGAGAACGGACCGGGCGACGAGCGACCCTGTAGGTACAGCACGCCGGCCTTTGCGATCGGCGCGCACAACACCGCGCGGATCCGGCGCGCCTGCACGCTTCCGTGCGCCGCGAAGCGCGGATCCTCGAGGGCGCTCGCGGTGTTGACCACCTGCCCGGTCGCGAGGGTCCGCCCGATGATCCCGGTCGACAGCTCGGAGCGGACGCGATCGACCTCGCCGGCGTCGAAGGCACGCGCGAGCGAGAACTTCGTCGGACGCTCCTCGGGTGCGAACACCTCGAGATACCCCCGCTCCGCCGAGGTGATCTCGAGGATCAGCTCGAGCGCGCTCTCGAGGAACGGTACCAGGTCGTCGCGCTCGCCGACCTCGAGGAGCTTGCGATAGAGATCGCGCTCGAGCTCGAGGGGGGTGCGCAGCGGACCCACGTCGCGACGGTATCACGGCTGCGATCAGGTCGCGGTACGCTCGTGCAACATGACGCGCACGCTGAACGAGATCGTGCAGGCAGGTGATCCGGTTCTCCGCGTCGTCGCCGCGCCCATCACGCAGCTCGGGACGCCGGAGCTGCGCGCGCTCGTCGCGCGCATGACGGTCGCGATGCAGGAGACGAACGGCGTCGGGCTCGCGGCGCCCCAGATCGGGGTGTCGAAGCGCGTGATCGTCGTCGAGACCGAGGAGAGTCGGCGCGCGCGCATCACGCGCACGGCCGGCGTCGCGCCGAGCGCCCATGCCTTCGTCAATCCGACGCTGACGATCGTCGAGGCGGAGCCGATGACCTTCTTCGAGGGGTGCCTCAGCGTGTCGGGGTGGGTCGCGCTCGTCCCGCGTGCGCGCACGGTGCGGCTCCAGGCGTTCGACCTCGACGGCGGCGAGATCGAGTGGGAGGTCTCGGGTCTACCCGCGCGCATCCTCCAGCACGAGGTCGATCACCTCGATGGCGTGCTCTACGTCGATCGCATGCTGACGCGAACGTTCTGCTCGAACGAGGAGCTCTCGAAGCACTGGTCGGACGCTTCGGCGGAGGACGTTCGCAAGGCGATGGGGGCGTGAAGAGGTCTAGCCACCACTCCACGGCGTTGTCGGCGCATGTTAAGGTTTCGACATGGCTGCGCGCGCGAAGGATCTCCTGGCCGAAGCGCTACAACTCCCTCCTGATGCTCGTGCGGCGCTCGCCGGAGAGCTGATCGAAAGCCTCGATGACCTCGAGCCCCCCGATGCGGTAGAAGCCGCCTGGGCTGACGAAATCCGTCACCGCCTCGCGGACGTCGACGCAGGCAACGTCACTGCTGTGCCTTGGTCCGAGGCGCGTCGCCGGATCGCCCGCAGAGCGCGCGTCCTACGTCGCGGTCGGTGCGGAGCAATGTGCGGAGAGCGTCATGCCCATCCTGCGTGCGGCGTCGATCATGCGGACGTCGTAGGACGCGAACTCGACCACCTGGCGCTGCCCGCGCAGAAAGTCAGCGGACGCGAGGTGAAGGGCGTCGAGCGTGCGCACCGCAATCGGAAAAGGATCGAGCGCCCGCTCCAGCACGGTCGGCGCAAGCTCGAGCAGCGCGACGCGGGAGAGCAGCGCGCGAAGCGATTCGCCGTGGCTCGGCCCCAAACCCCGCGCGTGGATGCGCGTCCACGTCTCGTACTCGAGCAGCCGACTCGAGACGAGCGTCTCCGCCCACAGCGCGTCGGGCGGACGTAGATCCTCTGCGAGGAGATGCGCGAGGGCGACGGACGTGTCGAGGTATACGATCACCGATCCTCGCGGTCGCGCGCGAGCTCCGCGAGGACGGTCGCTGCGGTCGTGACGGGTTGTCGCGGTGGCGGTCTTCCATCGCGAAGGCTCGGCGGCGAGAGCCACCCCTTGCGGACGGCATTCGCGAGGAGCGCGTCGCCAAGCATCGGGCTCCTGCCCTCGCGCGGAGGCACGAGCTCGGCGACGACGCGGTCGCGATCGGTCACGAGCACCGTCTCGCCGGCTGCCGCCATGCGGAGGTACTCGCTCAACTTGTTCTTGAGGACCTTCACGCCGACCGATCGCATCTATCAAAAGGTAGCCTCAGGTAGCTACCTCGTCAACACGTCCCCGTGCTTGCATGTCTGCGCCGAACGGTTCGACGTCGGCGATCGCTCGAGCGATAGGTTCCTCCGCTACCGTGTTGCCTCGGTTTGCACTGCTGTTCCTTGGTCCGAGGCGCTTCGCCGGATCTTGCCGGCCGCGCTCGACGAGGTCACTGCTGACGCAGCTTGGTTCCGAGAGCGCGATCCCCGCGTCGCTGGTGCTTCGCGGCTGAAGTGCAGCGCGCCGTGGACCTGATCGCCTCCGCGCCCCGTCGGTGGCCCCGGTACCATCATGGCACGCAAGCGGGTTCTCCTCTGGAAGTACCGCGTCGTGTATCGCGATGAGGAGTCGGAAGCCCTCGTTCGAGTGGACTTCACGTTCGCACGCCGCGCGCGCGAGGTCGCCTCTTCGTGTTTCGTTTGGCCATGGGCGCATCATCGACGAAACGCCCGCCATCGATCGGCTTCGTTCTCCGCCCTCGCCGGTGGGTGCGGCACGGGTGCGAGCGGCAAGCGAGCTTCGTCGTGCGCAGCCACCACCTCCGCGGGCGAGGTCCACTGGTGGACCTCGCGGCGTCATCGAGGTGGAGAGACGGCAGGCGCCTGCCCCGTCGGGTGCGTAGCCCATCGTTCGTCGCGTGGTAGAATTGCCGAACCATGAACGAGAACGGGGCGATGTCCCGCGACTACGATCCCGATGCTCGAGCGCAGATCGAGGCCCTTCTCTCGGAGTGGCTCGAGGACGAATGGCTCGCCGCGGAGACGGGCCTCGACTTCGCTCCGCCGCTGCCCGTGACCGACGTGCCTTCGGGGCTTTCGCTGAGCGACTGGCTTCGGCGTTCCGAGGAAGTGCATCGGTTCCTTCGCCACCGCACGGCCTCGGTTTGACGATCCGGTCCCAGCTCGAGGTGCTGCGTGACCGGGCGGTCGAGTACGTCGTTGTCGGTGGTCAGGCGGGCGTACTTCGCCGCGCCATCGAGTTCTCCCATGACCTCGACATCGTCGTGCGCGCAAGTCCGGAGAACGCCGCGCGCCTGGTGGATGCGGTCGCACGCATCACGAACGTGCGGACGGACGTGGAGACCGTTCTCGGGCGCGACTTCCAGCAATACGTCGGCGAGGACGGTGAGGAGATCGATCTTCACCTCCGCCTGGTCGCGATCTCCGGGTACGAAGAGGCGCTCGTTCACGCGAGCGATGTGGACTTTCTGGGAACGCCCGTCACCTGTTTGGAGCTTCCGGCCCTGTATGCCACCAAACGAACGGACCGTCCGAAGGATGCGATCCATCGACAGGCGATCGAGGCTCGCGTCCGGGCGTCGTTCTTCGACGGGTCATGGGCCATCGACGAGATCGTGCTCGCGGTGGCGCTCGACCGCGCGATGTCGGAGCGCCTCGACGGGGCGGAGATGGAACGGCTCGCCGCTACGACGGCGCAGCCGCTCCTTCAGGCGCGTCTCCTCGCGCTCGGGGCCTCCCTCGACGGCAATCCAAATATCTGCGACGCGCTTCGGCCCGTACTCGCGCTCCCCGATGAAACGCGCGCGAAAATCATGGGACACCCAGGACGCTTCGCAGCGCTGCTGGCTCGCCTGCCGTTGCTCCTGCCGAAGGCTGGCTGGCATCCGCGAGCGCCGTAGCTCGGCGAGCATGAGGTCCAGGGGTGGACCTCGCGCGGTGTGACTTCTCGCCACGCCTGACGAATCAGGTGCCCGTAGACCTCTGCGGCGCTCGCGTCTTCCCGACCGTCACGGCTCACTTCACCGAGAGCGCGCCCGCCGTCGTCGGAGCGGCGTAGAGCCGCAGCTCGGCCACGTTCTCGCCCATGCCGTGGTGACGCCATGTGTACCCCTCGAGGCGTTGCTCGAAGAGGTCGTATTCTTCTGCCACGCCGTCGCCATCGAGATCGGCGTGCGTCTCGAGCAGCGCGTTCGTCGCGTCGTGGGGAGCTGCGTCGCCGTGGACCACGACAGTGCTCTCGGTCGGGCAGAAGCGGTCGCCGGTGACCTCGTCGTCCACGCAGATCGAGGGATCGGTGGCTGTGCGCAGGCGGCCGAGGGCGCGGGCCCAGACGGTGTACGACGTGCGCCCCGACTGCTGCGGATCGGGGTTCGGCAAGCGCACGGTGGCAACGCCGTCGGTGCAGTCGGCGTCGAGGACCGGGAACGATCCCTCCGAGACATCGATCCGACAGCTCCCGTACATCGGCACGTAGACGGCGTTGCGTCCGGAAAACGCGCCGCGCGCGACGTACCTCGGGCTCGCCACGGAGATCATCTGCAGCGCATGATGCGGCCCGGGCGGCGGACGGTTGCCGACGGGGTGCAACGCCGCCGGGGGCTGCTCCGGCTCCGACGCGCCCTCGGTCGAGACGAGCGAGCACCCGCGGCGAACACCACCGCGAAGAGGCCGACGACGAGCGTGGACGAGAGACAGCGCGAGAGCACGGTGTTCATGAGCGTGAGCCTCCTCGGACCCCTCCTTGAACGGCTCCTGACCGGCCCAGCTGAGTACGCGTGCGTCGACGCTCACCCTCGCGGGTGATCAGCTGCCGTGGACCTTCTGCGGCGCGCGCTGTTTCCCGAGGAGATCGCGGATCGCGCTGCCGATCTCTGCCGGGTGCCAGCGCGCGT
>JBKJQC010000027.1:0-3993 GCA_046593995.1 Polyangiales bacterium | reverse complement strand
GGGCGTTCGGCTCCCCGCGGGGACGCAGCGCTGGCTCGTCCCGTCGTTCCAGCTCGTCGTCGCGACCTACGGCGGGTTCTTCGGCGCGGGCATGGGCATCCTGATGCTCGCCGCGCTCGGGCTGATGGGGCTCACGAACATCCACCGCATGAACGGGATCAAGAACTTCGCGGCCGTCTGCATCAACGGCGTGGCGGCGATCACGTTCGTCGTGCTCGGACGCGTGCAGTGGCGCTTCGCCCTACCGATGGCGGTGTCCGCGATCCTGGGCGGCTACCTCGGGGCAGGCTCCGCGAAGCGGCTCGGCGAGGCGAACGTCCGCCGGGCGGTCATCGTGGTCGGGCTCGCCATCGGCGGCCTCATGCTCTTCCGCAACCGCTAGCGTCTCGCCCGTGGCCCCCCGAGCTCGTTCGAGCTCCGTTTCCGCCGGCGAGGCGCGTTCCCGCCGCGAGAGCCACAAAAGCAAAATGCACCGCGGCGGGCCCAGGGGGGGGGCTGGCCTCACCGCGGTGCGCATTCCCTCATTGCGAGCGCCGGGCCAACGTCGAATGGCGAAGATTCAAGAAGTTACGACCCAGCGCTTTCGCTCGCGCATTGCAGATCTGCGAACAGCGCTTCCGGCCGCCGTTCAATCTCGAACGGACTGTGGAGAACTCCGAAAAATTGTGGATGGCACGATGCACGTCGAGCCGCCACGAAACCGCCTCAGCGAGAACGGAAAGCGTCGGTGATCACCGACACACCCGCGATGAAGGCGGGGACGCCGAGTAGGAGCACGACGGCACCGAGGACCACCTCGCCGCGCGCGAACGTCAGCACTGCGAGCGCGAGCATGACGAACGCGGTGCCGAGATCGGCGCGTCTCCGCAGGCGATCGGCGGACGCCCGCAAGGACGGCAGGAACCGCGGCAGGAAAATCGGCATGAGGCGTAGCGCGAGGACGATCGCGGCGGCGATCACCAAGATGCGCTTCGGGGTCACGGAGCGATCATCGCTCGCGCGCGCGGCGGAAGCACTCTTGTATCGTCTCCCTCGGATGATCCCGCTCCCGCTCCGCGAGATCGGTCGCGACACCTTCGCGGTGTTCTCGCGCCACGGCGGACGCGTGCTCGGCGGCGCGATCGCGTTCTACGCGCTGCTCTCGGTCGCACCACTCTTGTTGATCGCGCTCCACGTCGCGGGCTTGCTCACCAACGAGGACGCGGCGCGCACCGCGCTCGTCCACGACATGACGAGGTGGATCGGAGCGGACGGGGCACGAACGCTCGCTTCGCTCCTCGATCGTGTGCAGCACAGTCGCAGCGGGCCGTTGTCGACGGTGTTCGGCGGCGCGCTCTTGATCTACGCGGCCACGCGCCTCTTCAGCGCGCTCGAATTCGCGCTCCACCAGATGTGGGAAGTGCACGCGAAGTCCGGCGTGGGGTTCCGCGGCAAGGCGCTACGGCAGCTGCGCAAGCGCTCGCTCGCGTTCGTGCTCGTCGTGCTGATCGGCATCATCCTCGTCGCGCTGGTGGTCGAGAAGTCGGTGCTCGCAGCCGCGAGTCACCTCTTCGACGATCGGGTACCGGGCATCGTGCACGTCGGGGAGGGGCTCGCGTCCTTCGTCATCACCACCGGGCTGTTCGCCGCGATCTTCCGCGTGCTCCCCGAGGTGCGGATGCGCTCGCGCGATCTGCTCTTCGGCGCGCTCGTGACCTCGCTGCTCTTCACACTCGGCACGTCGCTCGTGGGCCTCTACATCGCGCACAAGGGCACCTCGTCGACGTTCGGAGCCGCCGGCTCGATCGTCGTGCTGCTCCTCTGGGTCCACTACTCGGCCCAGATCTTCTTCCTCGGCGTCGCCTTCACCTCGGTGTGGGCCAAGCGAAAGGGACACCCGATCGAGCCGACGGAACGTGCGGTGCGGGTGCGGGTGGAGGCGGAGGAGGGGTAGAGTGGGATCCGATGTTGCGGAACGCTGCGGGCGCGGGCGCATTTTACCCTCCCCCGCCCCCTCCCGGAGGAGGGGCTCCTTCCGACGCACGTCCCTGTGAACGCGCTGATCGTCGGCTCCTGAGCTCCGCTTCCGAGCGCGTGTTCGCCGGCGCGTCTGCTGAGTGAGAGTGCTCGAACTGATAGCGTGGTCATGCAGATGCGATGATCGGTCGCGTGCGCAGTCGCCGCGGCGCACAACCGCCGCGACGCGTGCGCGGTCCGAGCCATGCGCGCCTTGATGACGTCCGTCGGAAGGAGCCCCTCCCTCCGGGAGGGGGCGGGGGAGGGTAATTTCCCGCCGCGCGTCAGCGCGGCGGGAGTTCTCCGCAGCCCAACCCTCCCGCTTGGCGCACCGCGGCGTCCGCCCTACCTTGCGCGGACCATGACCGATCCGAAGCAAGGCCCCGGGCTCTCGGCGACCGCCGCTGCCGTCGTGCAGCGACTCCGCACCACGTTCGAGTCGGGACGCACGCGCTCGTACGCCTGGCGTGTCGCTCAGCTCGATGCGATCCGGCGCATGCTCGTCGATCGCGAGGACGAGATCCTCGACGCGCTCCATGTCGACGTCGGCAAGCCGCGGTTGGAAGGTTGGCTCGCCGAGGTCGGCTTCATGGTCAAAGAGGTCGACTTCGTGAAGAAGAACCTCGAGAAGTGGATGGCCCCGGAGCGCGTCGGGACGCCGCTCGTCCTGCAGCCCGGGCGCAGTGAGATCATGAAGGAGCCGCTCGGCGTCGTGCTCGTGATCGGCCCGTGGAACTACCCGTTCCAGCTGATCCTCGCGCCGCTCGTCGGCGCGCTCGCCGCCGGAAACACGGTCCTGATCAAGCCCTCGGAGGTCGCGCCCAACACCTCGGCGCTGCTCGCGCGGCTCATCCCCGAATACGTCGATCCCGACGCGGTCGCGATCGTCGAGGGTGGCGTCGCCGAGACGACCGCGCTGCTCGAACAGCGCTACGACCACATCTTCTACACGGGCAACGGCCACGTCGCGCGCATCATCATGGCCGCCGCGGTGAAGCACCTCACGCCGCTGACCCTCGAGCTCGGCGGGAAGAGCCCGTGCATCGTCGACCGCGAGTGCGATCTCGACGTCGCGGCGAAGCGCATCACGTGGGGCAAGTTCTACAACGCGGGGCAGACGTGCGTCGCGCCGGACTACGTCCTCGCGCACGAGTCGATCCGCGAGCAGCTCCTCGAGAAGATCAAGAAGTCGGTGCGCGACTTCTACGGCGACGATCCGAAGAAGTCGCCCGACTACGGCCGCATCGTCAACCAGCGCCACCATCAGCGCCTGTCCAAGCTCCTCGGTTCGGGGCAGGCGGTCACGCGCATCGACGCCGACGAGAGCGATCGATACCTGTCACCGACGGTGCTGCGCGACGTCGCGGTCGACTCGCCGGCGATGGTCGACGAGATCTTCGGCCCCATCCTCCCGGTGCTCTCGTATCGCGAGCGCGAGGAGGCGGTGCGCTTCGTGAACGACCGTCCGAAGCCGCTCGCGCTCTACGTGTTCACCGAGAACGAGTCGTTCGCGGACGACATCCTCGCGCGCACGTCGTCGGGCGGCGCCACCGTGAACCACGTCTGGCTCCACCTCGGCGTGCCCGGCCTCCCGTTCGGCGGCGTCGGCGAGAGCGGCGTCGGCAGCTACCACGGCAAGCACAGCTTCGACACGTTCTCGCACCGCCGCGGCGTGCTGCGAAAGCCGCTGAAGCTCGACCCGCCGATCATGTACCCGCCCTACGACTCGATCAAATCGGCGATCCTCAAGCTCCTCGCCTGAGCCCCTCGGTCATGGAAGCGTCATGGAGGCGTTGATCGGGATCGGGGTCTTCGTCGTCCTCGGCATCGGGATCTCGTTCCTCGTGCGGAAGGCGCTGATCGCCAACGTCCCGCTCCTCGAGGGGGAAGAGATCCTCGTCGACCAGGAGGGGCTGCGCGTGCGCGTCGAGATGAAGAACGCCTCGATGCGCGAGCTCCGATCCGCGTTCGTGCGCGTGACGAACCGGCGCGTCTTCG
>JBKJQC010000779.1:0-16233 GCA_046593995.1 Polyangiales bacterium | reverse complement strand
CGGAGCCACGTAGCTCCCTCCGAGATCCACCTGCGTCTCACTCTCGTAGAACGCGGGAGCCACCACGCGACGCACGCCCCCCCCCATCGCCACGTCGAAGCCGTACGGCAGCCACGTGCGGAACGTGAACCCGACCGCCGCGCGGTCGACCTGCAGGTGGCGGTGGGCCGATTCCGGCGAGCGCGCGCCCAGGCCGTGGAACACGACGTCCGGGCGACGCTCGTAGTGGGTCGAGAGCTCGAGCGCGCCGCGACCGTTCAACAGCCACGTCGCGGGCGCAGCGCCGACGCCGAAGTTGTTCGTGCCGAAGAAGTCTCCGCGGAGCCGGAGCGCGTGGGTGTCCCCGGCGACGATCGCATGCAGACCGATGCGCGGCCTCAACCCGGCATCGAGCACGAGGAGCGGCCGGAAGGTCCAGGGCGACCCCTCGAACGAGCCGACGTCTCCGGCGTCGCGATCGATGACCTTCACGATCGCGCCGATACCCGTGCGGAAGACCACCTCCGTCACCGCGCGCGCGGGGAAGAAGACGATGCGGAGCGGCCAGAGCGCGACCCGACGACCGCTCGTCTCGTCCGGTCGCCCGTCGTAGTCGGGCAAGGCGCGCTTGGGCGGCCCGTCGGCAGCGGCCGCGGCCGTGCGAGAAGGCCCTGCGAGGGCGACGACCGCGAGGGCTCCGGTGAGAGCGCGCCGGACCGCGTGGTGCGAGGGAGTCGGTCGCGTAGTGGTCGTCCGATGCCCATCCGTCGGACGCGTGCCGGCCGCAACCTACCCGTTCACGAACGGGCAGCGCTCCCCGAGGGCAGCGACCTGCGAATCCGCTTGGTCGCGATGTGGTCGTCGTCGTCGAGGAGGGCGCGGACCTCGTCGTCCCCGACCTGCGCGAAGTCCTCGTACCAGAGCGCGACGCCCCCGAAGGGCTCGGGCTGCAGCAGGCACTCGATGCGATCCGCGAGGCCGGTCGAGGCCGCTCTCGAGGCGACCGGGGCAGCGACGATCACCGAGGACGCGCCCTGCGTGCGGGCAGCGAGGACGGCCGCGCGCATGCAGGCGCCGGTCGCGAGGCCGTCGTCGACGAGCACCACCGTCTGGTGCGCGAGATCGAGGCCGGGTCGGCGCCCGCGATACAGTGCCATACGTCGTTCGAGCTCGGCGCGCTCCACGAGCTCGACGGGCGCGATGTCGCGGATCTCGAGGCCATACCCGCGGAGCACCTCCTCGTTGAACACACGGACACCATCCGGCGCGATGGCGCCCATCGCGAGCTCTTCGTGGCCCGGCACGCCCAGCTTGCGCACGACGAACACGTCGAGGGGTGCGCCGAGCGCACGCGAGATCTCGTAGCCGACCGGCACGCCGCCGCGCGGCAACGCGAGCACCAGCACGTCCCCTCTGCCCTTCAGATCGGCGAGCGCCGTCGAGAGTGCGCGTCCGGCCTCGCGGCGATCTCGGAAGCGGGCGCCTTGGTGGAAGCATCGAGCGTTCGTCATGCGTTCTCCTCACGGTTCGGGGTGCACGCCGCGCGCCGTCTCGTGCGACCATCTCGCTCCGATGGGCTCTTCTTTCAGAAGCACGATACGAAGGACGATCGGATGAGCCTGGTGACGAGCGCGCTCACCCTCGTGCGTTGGCTCGGCCCCTGGGAGACGACCGGGGTCCCGTCGACGGTCGATCGACGCACGCACGAGCTCTCAGCGGGGGTGCGCGCATACGTGTACGCCGCATCCGCACGGCAGGTCGAAGGGGTGTGGGTCCTCGCGCCGGGGCTCCATTTCCTCGGTCCCGACGACCCACGGCTCGACCGCTTCTGTCGCATCCTCGCGGCGAGCGGCACCGTCGTCGTGGCACCGTTCCTCCGCGATCACATCGGTCTGCGCGTCAGCGCGCGGTCGACCGACGACCTGGCGGAAGCCTTCGCGCTCGGCGAGTCGATCGCAGCGGAACGACGACTGCCGCGCCCCGCGCTCTTCAGCATCTCGTTCGGATCGCAGCCGGCCATCGAGCTCGCCGCCCGCGACAGCCATCGCGACCGCGTGGGCGCGCTCGTGCTGTTCGGTGGCTTCGCCGACTTCGACGCGTCGGTGCGGTTCTGCATCACCGGCCGCGCAGCGCGGGGTCAGGACGCGCTCGCGATGACGCACGATCCGCTCAACGCGCCGGTGGTGTGGCTGCATCTGCTCGACCACCTCGACCTCGACTGCGATCGCGAGCGCGTCGCGACGGCCTGGCGTGCGATGGTGCACCGCACCTGGGGGAAGATGGAGCTCAAGGCCAAGGGTGCGCGCGATCCGATCGCGCACGAGCTCGCACGCGACCTCGATCCGCGCGACCGCGACGCGTTCCTCCTCGGGTGCGGCCTCGCGGACGGCGCCGAGATCCACCTCGACCTCGCGCTCTCACGGACGAAGGATCACTACGCGTTCACCGATCCGAGGCCGCACCTCGCGCGGATCCGCGCGCCGATCGCCGTCGTGCACGGCCGCGACGACGACGTGATCCCGTGGTTCGAGGCCGAGAAGCTCCGGGACGCGCTCCCCGCGGGCGTCCCGTCGCGCGTGCTGATCACCGGGCTCTACGGCCACACGGGCGCCGGCGATCACGGGTGGTCGGTGAGCCCGAAGACGCTCGCGCGGGAGCTCGCCACCATGACCGGGGTAATCCGCACGCTCGCCGAAGCCCCGCGCGGACGCTTCACGAAGGGATGAACATGCACGTCGCTCTCCTCGGAACGGGGCTCATCGGCACCGGCATGGCGGAAGGTCTGATCGCACGCGGCGAGCCGGTCGTCGTGTGGAACCGCACGCCGGAGAAGGCGCGCGCCGTCATGGGGGCCCGGGTAGCGGGCACCATCGAGGAGGCCGTCGCGGGCGCGTCGCGCGTGCACGTCGTCGTGTCGGACGACGCCGCGGTCGACGCGATCCTCCCGCACGTGACCACCGAGGCGGTGGTGATCGATCACTCGACCGTCTCACCCGCAGGCACCGTCGCGCGCGCCGCGGCGTGCGAGGCGCGCGGGCTCGCGTACCTCCACGCCCCGATCTTCATGTCGCCGCAGTCGGCGCGCGACGCGAAGGGGATCATCCTCTGCTCGGGACCGCGGCCACGCTTCGAGCGCGTCGAAGCGGCGCTCGCGACCATGACCGGAAAAGTCGTCTGGCTCGGCGAACGCCCCGATCTCGCGGCCGCCAACAAGCTGTTCGGGAACGCGATGATCCTCACGATCACCGCCGGCCTCTCCGACGTCTTCCGTCTCGGCCGCGCGGTCGGGATCCCCCCCGCCGACGCCCACGCGCTGTTCTCGATCTTCGACCCGTCGATGACGCTGGCCGTCCGCGGCGCGAAGATGGCGCGCGGCGACTTCACCCCGTCGTTCGAGATGACGATGGCGCGGAAGGATCTCCGGCTCATGACGGAGGCCGCCCCCGACCTCGCGCTGCTCCCCGCCGTCGCTGCGCTGCTCGACCGGGCGATCGAAGCCGGGCACGGCCAGGACGACGTCGGGGCGATCGCCTTCGATTCCGTGTCCGCACCGCGCGCCTGACGTGCGACGCTCGCCCCCTCTCGTGAAGTGATCTCGTGAAAGTGAACGACATGCGGAAGATGCGCCGGTTCCTGCTCGTCCTCTCGGCTCTCGCGCTCGGCTGCGCGGGGACGGGCGGCCCCTCGCTCCCCACGAACGTGGGGAGCAGCGATCCGGTGAAGGAAGCGCCGCCGATGCGGACGCAGCCGAAGAAGATCGATCCCGCGGCCGTCGGCGAGGCCACCGGCGGCAAGCCGGAGATCGTCGACGGCGTCGTCCGTGTGACCTTCGCGCGCGACGATCTCCCCGTGCAGGTCGACGGCTGGACGATGCCGCCATTCATGGGGCTCACGTCGTGGGTCGGCTTCATCGGCGCGACCAAGCCGAAAGCCGAGGCGATGATCATGGGCGATCTCGTGCTGTTCGAGGACGAGGTGAGCCCGGTGATGAGCGCGCTGCTCAACGGCGGAGTCGCAGTGACCGCGCTCCACAATCACTTCGCCCACGACGTCCCGCGCGTCTATTTCATGCACGTCGGCGGCGAGGGGAAGGTCGACACGCTCGGCGCCGCCGTGAAGAAGGCGATGGGCATCGTCAAGGACGTGCGCGCAAAGGCGAAGACGCCGCCCGACCGCTTCGGCCCCCCGCCGCCGACCACGAGCACGATCGATCACGGCCCGCTCGACAGCATCCTCGGGCTCAAGGGCGTCGCGAAGGACGGCATGTACAAGGCGACGATGGGCCGCGTCGCCGACGCGTCCTGCGGCTGCACGGTCGGCAAGTCGATGGGCGTGAACACCTGGGCCGCGTTCGCCGGGACGATGGACGACGCGGTCGTCGACGGTGACTTCGCGGTCACCGAGGCCGAGCTGCAGTCGGTGCTCAAGTCGCTCCGCGGCGACGACATCCACGTCGTGGCGATCCACCACCACATGGTCGGCGAGACGCCGCGGATCCTCTTCCTCCACTACTGGGGCCGCGGCCGTGCCACCGATCTCGCGAAGACCGTACGGCGCGCCCTCGATATGACCGCCTGGGACGGGAAGAAGAAGCCGACCTGAGCGGTCTATTTTAGATTGGGGTCCAGTCTAGAGAGGCCGGGCTTTGCGCGCCGTCGACACGGGTTCGAATCCCGTTGGGGACGCTGCCCCAACTCCCCGGAATGACCTGGCATTCCGGGGACCGACGACCCCTTGATCCTCGTCGTGGTCCGAGTTTGGTCCGAGATCGGCTGGACCACTCGGCCGCACGCCTCTCGCGCGCGTCGTCGTTCCGCAGTGGACTCGTCGAGGACGGCCTTCACGAGGAGCGCATCCGGGATGGATGGAAACGGCGCGCCGAAGCTGGCGCCGACGTTGCGGCCGGCCGCGATGTACGCCTGGGTCATGCGGAAGTCGGAGTGGCCGCCGCGCCACTGGATGCGCATCGGGTCGTCGCCGCGAACGGCCATCCACGTCAAGCACGTGTCGCGCAGATTGTGGAACCGCATCCACGCGCGCAGCGGATCGTTCTCCACGTGCAGCGCGTCGCGCTCGAGGCCTGCGGTTCGTAGATCCGTGCGGAGCAGGTCGGCGCGTTGCTCGTCGGGTGGAAGGTGCACGAGTCGACCAGATCCGCGCTCCTCGATGAGCACCCGCAGAAGCGGGAGCAGCGCGGGCTCGATGTCGAACGAACGCGCGCGTCGGGTCTTGGTCTCACGCGTGTCGCCGGTGTCGCGATCGACCTGCTTCGCGATCGAGATGCGGGCATGCGCGAGGTCGATGTCCGCTGCGGTGAGGGCGGCGAGCTCGTTCGAGCGCCCACCGAGGTAGATCGCGACGGCGTACGCGCGACGTCGATACAGAGGGACGTCGGCGCACGAGAGCAGCGTGTTCGCCTCGTCGGGGAAGAGGATCGGCTTCTCCTTGTCCGCGCCGCGGTCGGGCCCACGAACTTGCAGCACGGGGTTGTCGGTACGGACGCGCAGTGTCGCGAGCTTCGACGTGCACGCGTGCGAGAACGCGGCGGTCACCTCGCCCCACACGTTCTTCGCGGTCTTCCAGCTGATGGCGTCGTCGGCCACCGCGGCGTCGAGCTTGCCGACCAGTGCCTCGAGCTCCGCGCGCGAGACGTCCGACATCGGCCGCTTGCCGAGGGTCGGCTCGATCCAGTTCTTGAACCGGCCCCGCGAGTCCTTTACCGAGGTTTGGCCCTTCTCGTCGCGGTACGCGTGGTATCGGCTCCACCACTCGGTGCAAGTCTCGCTGCTCGGTACGAGCTGCGCGACACTCGCTGCTGTGTGCCCCTTCTCGCGCACGCGCGCGGCGATCCCACGTCCACGCGCGAAGGCCTCGAACTCGTCGGTGATGCCCTCGTCGACCGCGGTGAGCGTACCGTCGACGAGCAGCGCATGGACGATCCATACGCCCGTTCCACCGCGTTGCTCGACGATGAACCCATGCTCGGCCGCGGAGCGCGTGAGGGTCGCGACGTGCACGCGTGCGTCGTCCTCTCGCATCGTCGGCGGCATGTGCACCCACGGCCGTAGACCGGAAGAGAACCTGATGCGCGCCTTGAAGTGTCCCGGCTCTCCTGGCGACGCCTTGACCCAGATGAGTGTGCCCTTCGCGCGTGTCATCGATGACTCCGTTTCCGATTTCTGCGCGTGCGCGGCTTCGTCGCCTCGGAACGCGTGCGCAGCGTCTCTTCTTCCCGGCTGCGTAGTATCTGCGTCACGGCGGCGGGTGTGAAGCCGAACGCCGCTCTTCGGCGCGAGCGCCAATGCGTGCCGGGACGCCGGGCCGTCGCAGCCCCGATCGTCGCGAGCCCGTTCGCGGCCTCGAACTGGGCGCGTTCGCAGCACTCACTTGGCGAAGCGCCGCAAGAATGCCGCGGTCGAGGAGGTCCCGGACAACGCGACACTGCAAGACTCGGCGCCCCGGCGGAACGCGGCGCCGCCGAACTCCGTTCCAGGTCGAATCGACGCGGCGGTCCGGAATTGGGTAGCTCACGCGCTGCAGTATCGTCCGCCGAAAGTTGATCGGGCTGCGGCAGATGATCGTCACTTCCGCGCACCGCGCTTCCTGTCCCACGTGCCGCAGATCGACCGCGGCAAGATTCGTCGGCGCGTGTGAGCTCCCACGACCGCACGCGCGGCGTTGTCGACGCGTGGCTGAACGATCGCGCGCAGTGGGGCGAGATCGGCCCGCTCGGAGGGCTCCAGAGTTCGCATGGGTCGTCCGCTTAGTTTTGGGATCGGAAGCGGAGGGGACGTCGGTCGCCGGGTAGGGTAAGTCGCAGTTGTTCGAGCTCGGCGAAGACTCGGTCGAGCGCGGGGCGTTCAGCGTCATTGGCGGCGATGGCGAGGTCGACATCGATACCTTCGCCCGCTGTACGGCGGCAGCGGCAGCTTGATAGGAAGTCGCGATCGTCGATAGCGTGACCTGATGCGCGCGCTCCTGCTCCTCTCGACTTGCCTCGCCCTGAGTGCCACTCCCGCTCGGGCCGCCGAGCGCCTACGGCTCGAGGCGAACGTCACGTTCGTGCGCTTCGAGCAGGCCGTGCAGAAGGGTCACGATGGGCCCCGCGAGGGCTCGCGCGTCGTCGAGGAGATGCACTTCGGGTGGCTGGCGAGCGGCGCCTACCGGCTGCACGAGCACTTCGCCGTCGGGCTGTTCGCGCGCTACGACGTCGGCGTGCGCCGCAGCGGGACGTTCCGCACGTTCGACGCCGAAGGGCGCGCGCAGATCGATCGCATCGGCGGCTCGCACGCGGAGCTATGGCTCGGCCCGCTCTTGCGGGCTCATCTCCGCTTTGCCTTTCTCGAGCTCGGCTGGGCCCCCTTCGCCATCCGCAAGGACACTGGCCGGCCCGACCTCCCGAACGATCGTGGTGAGAGCGATCATGCGTTCCGCACTGGGCTGACGCCCTTCGCATGGCTCGTCGGCGTGGGCGCCGAGATCCCACTCGGCGCGCGCGTTCTCCTGCTGATCCGCTATCAGTACCGCAACCGCTACTTCCTCACGCGCGGAGGTGCGGACATGGTGGAGGGGGCGGCGCACGGCACGCAGGACCATCGTCCGTTCCTAGGGTTCGGCTTCCCGATGTGAACCGCGGTCGAGGTCCGATCTGCCCGATCGCGCGGGCGGTCTCGCCGTGCTGCAGGCCTCGCTCGCAGGTGTCGTAGACTCTCCGGGTGGAGAGCTTGATGAAGCGAATCGCTGCGCTCGCGTGTGCAGCGTGCATCTCGACGCACGGCTGCGGTGCCGGCGACGAGGGCCTCACCGCGCCGTCGGTCTCCGACGCCGCGGGCGACGTCGGAGGCGTCGCGGTTCCCACGGACGGCGCCGCGCTGCTCCCCTGGTTGCAGGCCCGCGAGTACGCTGCGTTTCCGAAGGAGAGCAAGGTGCACGCGTCCGCCGGACCGCACGGCGGCTCGGTTCGGACGTACATCACGCCCTCGCTCGACGGCTCGCTCGCCGCAAAGGCCTCCGAGCATCCGATGGGCGCCGCAATGGTGAAGGAGTTCTATGGCGGCGCCAGTGACGTCACGGGCTGGGCCGTTGCCGTGAAGACCGGCGGATCCAGCGCGGGCGGCGACAATTGGTACTGGTACGAGATCTTCGGTACGACCTCGGCGACAAAGCCCGTCGCGGATGGCAAGGGCCTCGCCGGCTGTAAGGGTTGTCACAGCGGCGGCAAGGACTTCGTGCTCTCGCCTTACCCCTTCAGTGAAGCGGCGCCGAGCGAATGCGCGAAACCATCACCGCCCGCCGACGTTCCGCGCGCATGCGGTCGCTCCCGTTCGTCTTCGCGGTCTGTTTGACGTCCTCGTCTGCGCAAGCGCTGATCACGAGCCCTGTCGGCGGCCGGCCGGGCGAGTTCGATCTGTCGACGCGCGTCTCGCTCGAGCGGGGAAAGGTCGAGCCGAACGAGAACGAGCAATCGTTCCAGCGCGCTCGCTGGAACATGTATGCGCTGGGCATCGGCTATGGCTTCGGCGATCTGGGGCCCGTTCGTGACATCTACGCGCGCATCGACGGCACGTACGTGGACTCGCCGGCGGAGATCAACGAGCGCGGGGTGGTCACTCCGGATCGCTGCCGCGGCACGGTGGTCAGCGCCACCGGTTGTCGGTTCCACGACGCGATCGAGGAGGGTTCGTCACTCCCTCGCTCGCCTGGAACCTCGTGCACGAGCTGAAGGCATCGTTCGGGATGTTCGTCCAGAGCTCGATCCCCGTCGGCCTGAACCTCGACAAGTTCGTCCGCCGCGCATCGATCACATCGCGGGCGGCGTACAGACCGCCGTCAGGCTCGCGGAGCACCTGACGTTCGAGGCGCGCCTCTACTTCGGGTCGGGCACCTTCGACAGGAAGCAGAACGCGACGGTCGCGATCACGAACTTGTTCGGGATCGAGGCGCAACGATGGCTGCTCCCGTGGAAGGAGGGAATCAAGTTCGGCACGTACTTCGACGGAGATCTCCGCGAGCGCACCGACGAGCGTTACGACGCCGCATACACCGCCGGCTATCCCGAGCGACGTGACCGAATCCGGATGAT
This sequence comes from Polyangiales bacterium, assembly GCA_046593995.1. GTDB lineage: Bacteria > Myxococcota_A > Polyangia > Polyangiales > JADJMO01 > JALHOE01. The sequence continues at coordinate 7,172 of JBKJQC010000779.1, read as the reverse complement.
GCGCTTCGGCACGGCGGTGTTCCCGTACGTCCAAGTGACCGACCATGCCGCGATCGAGCTCGGGTACGTGCAGAAGATCTTCGGCTACGACACGCCCGCGACGCAGTTCTTCCACGCGGGCGTCCGGGTGACCATCTGAGCAGTCGAACGTCTCCTCAGCGTGAACGACCGCCGCCCTCTCGCGCCCGCGCGCGCGGTTCAGTCGTCCGGCCAGGCTCGCCGTGCCTTGAGCGCATCGCCCAACCCCCGGAGTCGGTGCTCGCCGAGCGCGCGCCGATCCGCCTCGAGCGCGATGCCGAACACTTCGCACAGGTCGTACACCGCCGCGCGGAGGCCCTCGGTCAGCCCTTCGGCGCGTCCCTCCGCGCGTCCGAGCTTTTCCGCGAGCGAGAGCGCGCCAGAGTTCGCAGGGCACGGCCACTTAGTTTTGGGATCGGAACCGCAGCGGACGGCGGTCTCCGGGTAGCGTGAGCCGAAGCTGGTCGAGGTCGGCGAACAACCGCTCGAGCGCGGGACGTTCGGCGGGATTGGCGGCGACAGCGAGCTCGACGTCGATACGTGTCTTGTGGACGCGCACGCTGCCGGGAGCTTTGAAGATGTTCGCGACGATCATCTTCGCTTCGCGCGGTCGGGCAAGATGCACTGCAATGCGGGCAGCGATCTCGCTCTCTGCGTTGGCGCATGCGATGCGGACGGTGTCGAGCACTTGCTTTCGCCGCCCCTCGTGGCGCACGAGTACGCCCGCGAGCTCGGTGTCGGCGACGCGTGCCTTGCTCGGCGTCGACGGGCGCTGCGCGAGAAACGTGGCTTGATCGTCTTGGGCGACTCGGATCTCCTCCTCCCATCTCGCACGCTGGGGAGCCTCGGCCGACAGAGCCGCGAGCTTTCGCCGCGCGTCGCCCTCTCGGTCGTACGCGGCGCGCAGCGCGCGGTCGAGCCGCCGCCGCGCGGGGTTCGGAATGATCTCGTCGGGGTCGACGTCGACGGTCTTGCGCTCGTCGAGCTGGTTGATCCCCCAGCGCTCGACGCCGTGCTTGAAGCCGTTCTCTTGGAGCCAACGTCCGCGCATGATCTCGATGAGCCGCGCCGCGGGAAGTGTCGACACGGCGAGGAGGTTGATCTGTCGACCGTCCTCACCGCGCACGGTGATGCGCCGCACGCGCCCACGTCCGCGCCCGAGGTTGGTGCGCGACTCGGTGTATCTCAAGACCTCGCCATCCATCGTGACGCTCTCGGTGAACGCCGACGCCGGCAGCTCCGTGTAGGGACGACGCTCGTAGGTCACGAGCTGGAACCCGGCGTTGCGCAGACCGGCGAGGGTCTGCGGGAAGGCGCCTGCCCGATCGAACGCGAGCAACGCCGCCTCGCCCTCGTCGAGCAACCCGCGCAGCAGCTCGCCGATCGGAGCGAGCCACTGCCCGAGCGAGTCGTGCGATGGACACGCGACGCGCATCAGCGGACGGCCGTCCTCGTCGTGCGCGTAGTAGTCGCTGATGCCGGGAACCGCACGCTTGTCCTGCATGCGCCACCCGTGCCGAACGACCTCGCCGCCGCTGTACGGTCGCAGGTGGTTGTCGATGTAGAAGACGGCGACGTCGTCGCGCGTCGCCTGATCCTGCGCGATGTACTTGGCGAGCATCGCGTGCTGGAACTGAATCGGCGCGAGGCCATCGTGAGCTTCCGCGAACTCCGAGAGCACCGCGCGCACCGAGGGCGGCGGAGGGCACTCCTGCGTGCGAAGCAGCTTCGGCGCACTCGGCGTCTGTAGCCGCCGCACGCCCTCGACCGTGTGCTCGCCGATCGCGAGAGCGGCGATCACCGCGTCGAGTGCGACACGCAGCGCCTCGCGCATGCTGCCGCTGCCCGCGATCTCCTCGGCCGCTGCATGCACACCGAGCCGCGCCGTCAGCGCGATGAGCAACCAGGTCCCGAGGTGCTGCACGGAATCGGCGCGTTCAGGCGAACCACCGACGTCACCGCGACGCACTTCGTCGCCGGCGCGCGCGGCAACCTCGAGCGCGGGCGCGGCAACGTCGGGCGTGGGCGCGGCAGCGATGCTTTCCGCATCACAGGGTGCCGGCGCAGGCGCCACGAGCGCGAGCGGCAACGTCGGTTGCGCAGTCGCGACCTCGACGCTCGGAGCGGCCGACTGCGCTACGCGGCGCCGCCAGTCGGCGCGCAGATTGGCCACGCTCGTGCGGTTCCCCTTGCCGATGCGCGCCAAGGCCGCGGGGACCGTCGCGCCCTTCGCGAACATCGCTTCGAGCTTCTTGCGATCGCGCGCCGAGTACGCTGGCGGTCGGCCGGTGCGGTTGATCCGCGTGATCCCGTCATGGCCCTCACTCTCGTAGCTGCGGCGAAGCTGTCGGATACGCTCGGACGACAACTCGAACGCATCGGCGAGTTGACCGAGGTGCATCGTCGGACCCTCCGAGAGCAAAACCACCACCGTGTTGCGCGTCACGACGTCTTCCCGATCGAACGTCGCGATCAGGGTGCCGCCGATCCACACCTGGCGCTCATCGCCGACATGCATGACGCTGCCGACCGCCGAGAACCAGCGAATGCCTCGCTCGCGGTACGGATCCGACAGCGGCAACGTCAAAGCCTCGCCGCGCTTCATGATGCCTGTCGGACGGGGCGGCGATCAGTTAATTCACAACATCTTCGTGGCGCCCGTCGGTCTCATCCCCAACAGGATTTCCCGCCCTTCGCGCGATCACGTCATGCGACGCTGCGAACTCTGGCGCGCCGCGCGCCTTGCGCGGCACCGCACTCCGGAGCGTCGCCGGGACAGACGAGGTCGTGAAGCTGACGGAGCGCGCGTCGGCGCGGCTCGCGCGCGAAGCCGCGAGCGACAAGGGCGACACCGCTCGCAACCGCGACGAGCGCCACTGACCGTCGGTCTAATCTTCATGGCAGGCGACCTCGCGAGCGAGCGCACAAAGTCATGCTGTCGCGAGCGGCCTCGTGTCAGGGCCGAACGATGCGCGGCGCGATCAACGCACCGATCGCCGCCGTCGCGGCGATCGGAAGCGCGTGTCCTGCGAGGATGTGGACCACGTCGCTCGACGGACATCGAAGGTGCATCGCGAGGCCGCCCCACGCGCCGGCTGCAGCACCGAACGATGCGCCGCGTGCGCGCGGCGACACGGGCACGGCGTGGCGAAACGCAATCAGCAGCGCCGCGAGTCCGGCGACCGACATCATCGCCATCGCGCCAAGACAAGGCCCAGCAGACGCGAGGCACTGCGCGAACGTACCGACCGTCATCGGTACGCTCGGCGCACGCAGCGGCGACACCGCGGTGAGAAGCGCGTATGCAGGCGCTGCCCCGATCGCGATGGCGAGCAGCACGCCGAACGTCGGCCCCGTGGCGCGACGCGTGGACGAGGCGCTGCCGAGTGCGAACGCGGCAATGGAAAAAATCGCGGCCGTCGACGCGACCAAGGGCGCGATCGGTAGGAGCGCGATGTCCGGACGCGGCGAGGCGAGCATCGCCAGCGCGACCGCGACGACGGCACCGCTCGCGACGATCGCCCGCCGACGAATCGGCATCCGAGGTGGCGACGCGTCCGCGAGCGCGAGAATGCGCCGCTCCACTTCGTCCGACACTCCAGGGATCTGCTCCGACATCGCCTACTTCCTTCGCTCCTTGTACGCCGAGCCCGCTCTCGCAATCGCCGCGCGAATGTCTTCGCGCGCGCGGAGCACGCGCAGCTTCACCGCATTCTCCGTCGTCCCGAGGATCGATGCCGTGTCCGATACCGTGAGCCCCTCCTCCTTGGTGAGGACGAACGCGGCTCGCTGCGGCTCGGGCATCTCCGACAATGCTTGATCGACGATCCGCCCGAGCTCGCTCGCGGACATGTTCGCCTCGGGAGAGGCAAAGTCGCCCGCTGTCTGAGGGAACGCTTCGATCCCGTCCGAGGTTTCCAGAATGACTCGGCGACGACGGTGACGCACGCGGTCGAGGTGAACCGACCGCGCGATCGAATACGCCCAATGCACTACGTTGGTGCCGGGAGCGAACGACGCGCGCGAACGGTGGAGCTTGAAGAACGCCTCCTGGAAGAGCTCCTCCGGATCGTCGAGGCTGCCGCACAACCGGCGACAGAAGGGGAACAGGCGGGCACCGAGCCCTCGGTAGAGAGCCTCGAAGGCACGCGCGTCCCCGTTCACGAACCGCTCCATCGCGTCCGTGAGGGCCTGCTCGTCGCGTTCCCGGTCTGTCGGCACCGTGTTGGTCGTTGTACCGGACCCAGTGTCCGCGCGGGCAGAGATCGCGTCCTGCCCGCGGCACGAATCGACGGCCGAATTTCCGAAACCTTCCCTCGATGCCGGCGTTCAGGGCCGACCGCGTCAGCGCAGCTTCGTGCCGGCCAAGTAGTCGGTCGCCTTGTACCCGCCGTGGCACCCGATGCACATCGCGATCTTCCCAGCGGGCGGATCGGGCATGACGGTCCCGGTCGTATCGCGCATGTCGTAATACCAATCGCCGTTGGCGGTGTCGTACCCCTTGGGCTTCTTCACCATCACCGCGAGCCCCTTCTTCGTGCCGTCGCCGGTCATGTCGAACTCCTTGACGACCACGGTGCCCTCGGGCGCCGTGAAGGAGGCCTGCGTGACGAGGCTCTTGATGTTGCTCGAGTACCAGATCTGCGACACACCGTGCGGACTCGTGCCGAGCGCCGGCGCGGCCATCATGGTGAAGAACTGCGACGAGGTCCGATAGTCGGCCTTGAAGTCTCCGGGGCCGACGGGCGCAGAGACGGTGGCGGCGGAACCGTCATCGCTGTCGCTGCAGGCGACGAGCGACAGGGCACCGATGCAGAGCGTGACGGCGAGCAGTCTCGTGATCATGTGAACCTCCTCCGCCGCGGCTCTCGCCCGGCTGTCGAGGTCTCCGGTACGCCCCGTTGCGGTCGAGGTTTCCGGAAAATTGTGGCGTACGATTGTCGGAAACCTCCGGCGACTGCGTGACGTTCGAGAGCTGGGCCGGGGATCCGACCGCGCGAGGAAGTCATGGCTCACATACGAACAATCGCTCCTGATACCGCCGAGGGTGAGCTCGCCGAAGCGTACGGCGCCGTGGCGTCCGCACGCGGCGGCGTCGCGAACATCGTCCAGGTCCAGTCGCTGAACCCGCGCGCGATGTCGACGCACCTCGCGCTCTACCGTGCGATCATGTTCGCGCCCTCGCCGCTGTCCCGCGCCGAGCGCGAGGCCGTCGCCGTCGCGGTGAGCGCGACCAACGACTGTCGGTATTGAGTGCACCACCACGGGCGGAGTCTCCGCCTGCTCACCAAGAGCGACGCCTTCGTCGATGCCCTCGCGCGCGATCCGGCCGCCGCGTCGCTCGAACCTCGCCTGCGCGCGATGGTCGACTTCGCCATCGCGCTGACGCGCTCGCCGAGCGAGCGTTCGGCGGAGCGTATCGACCGGTTGCGCGCCGCAGGCCTCGACGACCGAGCCATCCTCGATCTCTGCCAGGTGGTCGCCTATTTCAACTTCGTCAACCGAATGGCCGAGGGGCTCGGCGTCGAGCTCGAGCCCGACGCCGACGTCGACCTCACGACACGCTGAAACGCGGCCTACGCGCGCGGCTTCGGTCGAGCGTCGGAGTAGAACCGCGAGAGCCGGTCGGGTGAGACGCCGAGAGAAAACATCACCTGGAGCGCGGTCCACACGAGCAAGGTCCGCATCGGCGCCGCCTCGAAGCGTCTCGCGCTGGCGACCGCGACGACGTCGCGGACGTACGCGGTGCGCCCCGACCGCTCGAGGCGCCGGACGAACTCGTAGTCCTCGAAAATTGGAAGCGCGCCAAAACCGCCGAGTGATGCGTACGCCGACGCGCGTACGAAGATCGCCGAGTCACCGTAGTAGATGCGGAGCAGGCGGCGACGCAGATGGTTCGCCAGCGTGAACAGCCGCGCGGCGAAGGTGGCGCCGTCGAAGCGCAGGTAGAAGTTACCGCCGACCACGAGATCGCTGGAGAACGCACGGTCGATCGCCGCACGTGCACCCGGCGCGAGGCGCACGTCAGCATGGAGGAAGAGCAACACGTCACCCGACGCCGCCATGGCACCGGCGGCCAGCTGCCGGCCGCGCCCCTTCGATGACGCGACGACGATCGCGCCGGCCTCCGCGGCAAGCCGCCGCGTGCCGTCCGGGCTGCCCGCATCGGCGACGATGATCTCGTCGGCGACCGAGTGTGCCGCCGCGATCGCCTCCTTGATCGATGCGGCCTCGTTCCAGGTGGGGATGATGACGGAGACCTTCATCACCCGATCCCGAGCACGCGCGCGGTCTGGTCGGCGCGCACGATTCCTCGCCGCAGCAACCACTCGAGACGCTGAAGGTCGGAGGCCTCGTCGACGTCGAACCAAGGGCGTAGCGTCGCGGTCCGGTATCCGTGGAGGCAGAGCCGGATCGTCGTGTCCAAACACGTCCGCGACGTGCTCCACGCGATGTCCGACAAGATCCGCGGCTGCATGCGTGTCAGACCAAGCAAGTAGTAGCCGCCGTCCCACGCCGGGCCGATCACGGCATCACGCGCCCGGAGCGCCTCGATTGCGGAGTGGATGTTCCGTGCCGGGAGGCCGGGCGAATCGGCACCGAGGGCGATCACCCATCGCGAATGCAAGAGCGCACGATCGAAGATTCGCTCGAGCCGTGCGCCGAGGTCACCGTCTCCCTGCGGCCAGATCTCGACGTCCGCCGGCGCCGCCTCGGGAGCACCGCTCCAGGCGACGACGAACGGAAGGTCGAGCGATCGCACCAACGCGATCGTGTCGTGCAGGAACGCCGACGCGAGTCGCGCCGCCGCGCTGTCTCCGATCGTCGCGGCGAGCCGCGTCTTCACGCGCCCGGCGATCGGCTCCTTGGCGAAGATGCAGATCGTCATTCGCCGAGCAGCGCGCGGTACCTGCGACGCACTTCCGTGTCCATCGGTGCGCTGGTCACGATGGCGTGGCGCAACGCTCCGTGGGCGGGGCTCTGTCGCGCGTCCGGCAGGGTTCGCGCAACCCGTGCGACGATGGCCCGCGCACGTACGACATTCGCTCCGAGGACCGCGAGAATCGCCGCGACGTCGACGTCTTCACGGGGACGCCAACAGTCGTAGTCGGTGACCAAGGCGAGCGTCGCGTACGGAAGCTCGGCCTCGCGCG
>JBKJQC010001165.1:0-7320 GCA_046593995.1 Polyangiales bacterium | reverse complement strand
ACGTCGGAGCAATCGCCGCGGCAGACTTCTTCAGCGTCGAGGTGCTCACCCGCGGTGGGCTCGTGCGGTACATGGTGTTGTTCGTGATCGATCTGCGCAGCCGAAAGGTGGAGATCGAGAGCATCGCCCCGGCGCCGCACGGCGCCTGGATGGCGCAGGTCGCGCGGAACCTGACCGACGCGGTCGATGGATTCCTCACCGGGAAGCGCTACCTGATCGTGGATCGGGACCCGCTGTTCACCGCGCACGTCGCCGCGCTGTTGCGCTCGACGGGCGTGGAGCTACTCCGACTGCCGGTGCGGTCGCCGAACCTGAATGCCTTCGCGGAGAGGTTCGTGCGTTCGATCAAGAGCGAGTGCCTCGCGAAGGTCATCCCGCTCGGCGAGGCACACCTGCGGACGCTCGTGCGCGAGTACGTCCAGCACTACCACCACGAGCGGAACCATCAGGGGATTGGGAACGTGATCCCGTTCCCTCAGGACGGGCCGCGGGTAGAAGGCCGCGTGCGTCGACGCGATCGGCTCGGCGGAGTGCTGCGGCACTACTACCGGGAGGCGGCGTAGGCGCGCCCGGTCGATCCTCAGTTTTTCGGCGCGGCCGAGAATTGGGACACTACGGCGTCTTCGTCGGCGGCTGCAGATCGACGTGCGCGTGCGAGCGGTGCTTCGCGTCGTAGTTCGGCATCAGGAGCGCGGAGAACGTCCCGTCGAGCGCGCAGGGCGACCCCGTGGATCGGCGTCATCACCATCACCGCGTCGACGATCGGCATCTTCGCCGTCGGTTCGGTCATCTCGTCCGGGTCGATGCGGATCCCGCCGCCCGCGTGGTCGGCGAAGGGCGGCGTCACCTGACGCGACTCGCACGCGCGCGACGCCGCGCGCCGCCTCCGATCACGGCGAGCGCGGAGAGCATCGCGAGCGCGGAGAGAGAGAGAGACCGAGGCGAACCGCGAGACGAGCGAGCGTTCGCGAAGGTGCAGCCACCACCGTCGTCGGTCGCGGCGGCCGGCGCTCCCGAGACGCACTCCTTCGTGTCGCTCCGGCAGTTGAAGCCCGGCGCGCAGTCGGAGCTGCTGGCGCAAAGCCGCAGGCACGAGCCGCTCACGCCGTCACATTGGTAAGGCGTGCAGGACTTCGGCTCGCCGTCCTTGCCGGTCGAGATCAGGCCGTCCTTCGAGCAGACGCCGCCGTCACCGAGGGGCACGCACTTGCTGCCCTCGCAGGCGTTGCCGGCCGCGCAATCGTCATTGGTGTCGCAGGTGGTCCGGCAGCCGGTGTCCGAGCAGACGTACGGCGCGCAGGAGCGCGACTCCGCGCAGCAGTGCGCGTCGACGCACTGGAGCGTCGCGCACTGTCGCGGCTCGCCGCAGGTCGCGCCGTTCGATTTCGCCGCGACGCACCTGCCCCCTTCACAGTACGATCCGGTCGCGCACTCCGCGCTCGCGCTGCACCCGTTCGCGCACTTTCCCGCGACGCAGATGCCGCTGACGCACTCGTCGCCGTCGGCGCAGGCTTCGCCGATGGCGGACTGCGAGAACATCGCCGCCTCCGCGATGAGAGCCGCCGAGATCCCGTCGGTCCCGCCCGCGAACAAGGCGCGCTCTCCCGAGAGCGGCGCGGCACCGAAATCCGTCCTCTGGAGCTTCCCGACGACGCGCACCGCGCCCGTGGCGACATCGATCAAGAGCGCGTTCGGGAGCGGCCCGACCTGCAGCCCCGTGCCTCCGACGACGAGCACCCGTCCGCTCGGAAAGGTCAGCGACGCCTGTCCGAACCGCGGCTCCGGCAAGCTCGGCCCCGGCGACCACTTGTTCGTCGCGGGATCGTAGATCTCGGACGTCGAGTGATACGTCGCGCTCGCGACGTCGAACCCACCGATCACGAGGACTCGACCATCCGCGAGCTTGGACACGCTGTGTTGCTGTCGTGGAATGGGCAGTGGCGGCACGCTGATCCAGCTCGAGGTGGACGGAGCGAAGCGATCCACCGCGGCGAGCGAGACCGGCGGCTTGTCCGCGCCGACGCCTCCGAGGACGAGCACCGAACCATCGGAGAGCAATGTCGCGGTGTGCTCGCGACGTGGCCGGGGCGCGCTCGGAAGCGCCGTCCACGTGCCGCCGGTCGGGTCGAACATCTCCGCGGAGGACGAGACTGCGTCGGTCACGCCCTTGCCACCGAACACGAAGACCTTGCCGTCGGGCAGCACGGTCGCGGTGTGGAAGACGCGCGCCGCCAGAGGACTCGGGCCAGACGACCACGCGAGCGTCGCAGGATCGAGCAGATCGAGCTGCTGCGTCGGACCGAGGCCGCCGATCATCGCGGCACGCCCGTCGCCGAGGCCGACGAGCGCCGTGCCGAAGCGCTGCTGGGTGGGCAGGCTCGGCACCTCGCCAGTATTTTTCCAGACGCGCGCCGTGGGATCGAAGATCTCGACCGTGGTCACCGGGTTGCCGTCGGGACGACCGCCACCGGCGACGAGCACGCGTCCATCCTTCAGCGTGACCACGGCAGGGTTGGTCCGCGGTGCAGACATCGCAGATACCGTAACGAAGGCGGGATCGATGACGATGGGGAGCGCGAGCCCGTCGGTGTCGAGCGAGAGCACCACGCGATACGCGTCGCCGTCGCGTTCGATGTCGACGCCGAGCGCGCGCACCACGCCGCGTGCGTCCTCCGCGCGGAGTGGCTCGGTTGCGAGTCGTACGCGACCATGCCAGTCGAGCGCGACGAGCCTGTCACCTTCGCGACGGAGGTCTCCGACCCCGCTGCGAAGCGTGATGCGGTACGTCTCGCGCCGCGCCGCGGCCAACGTTCTCGCGACGCGCAGTTCCTCGAAGCGTCCCCGCTCGCGCACGTGGATCACGTCGAGCTCCGCGCCGAACCACAGCGACGCGTTCGGGCGCGTGGCAGGATCGAGCATCGACACGTCGGTCGGCAGACCCGTCGTCACATCGAGCCCGATCGAGGGATCGTAGGTCGTCGAGATCGAGAACCCACCCGTCGGGCGCGACTCGGCGCGCAGCGGTCCGCCGACACCGACGAACTGCGACACCGCGCCGCCCTCGATCAGCGCGCCGACGCGCGCGAACTGCGACGTGTGACGAAGCGCGTCGACGACGCGGGACACGCGCGCGTCCTCCGCATCGTTCGGGCGCGGTCGGAGTGTCTCGTTCGACGCGCAGCCGGGGCCGAACGAGAGCAGGAACAGCGCGGAGGTGGCCGAGCGCAGCATGGATGGGTCAGCGTCGGGCCCCGCTCGGACACTGTCAACGCGATCGCGTCGATGGCGTACGCGGGCCAAGGTTTGATGTGGCTCGCGCGGAGGAGCGCCGCTCTGATGGCGGCGAGAATCGGGGCAGTACGTCGAGGGACCAGCCGTTTCGATTTGCCGAGAAAACGCGGTGCTTCCGTTTCGGAGAAGTACTGCGGAGCCGCCGCCGTTTCGGCCCGAGTGGGGAGTCTGGTGGGGAGTATCGCGGGGGGCAGTGGGGAGTCGATGTTTCGGCGCGGCACGCGCGCGTCAGGCCGGTTCGACTTGCTGGAGCGGCGGACGACGAGCGTACATGGTCGCCGCGGGCAGGGTGATGAGCGCCCCGCTCGATTCTGTCGCGCACCCTCGCGTTCCACCTCGAGTTGCGCAACGCCATCGCGTACCACGCTCACGCTCGTCCTCGCACGGTGCACATGCACGAGCCACCTTCGTCGTGGCTTCGGTGAGCCGCGGTCAGCCCGAGCGCTGCTCCGTGGACGGTTCGCGTAGACTGGGCGCGCCAATGCCGCGGAACCCGCACGACGCACTCTTCAAGCAGACCTTCTCGCAGGTCGAGCACGCTGAGGGCGAGCTGCGGACCGTGTTGCCGCACGCGATCGTCGAGCAGCTCGACTTCTCGACCCTCACCGTGCGCCAAGGGAGCTTCGTCGACGAGACGCTCGTCGATGTGCACACCGATCTCCTATTCTCGGTCGAGCTCGCGGGACGTTCCGCACTGCTCTACCTGCTGCTCGAGCACCAGAGCACGGTGGATCCGTTGATGCCGTTCCGCGTGCTGCGCTACATGGTGCGCATCTGGGAAGGGTGGCTCGTCGAGCACGACGGCGCCCAGACGCTGCCGGTGGTCGTGCCTATCGTGCTCCATCACAGCGAGAAGGGCTGGACCGCGAAGGTCGAGATCGCGGAGATCTTCGACCTCGAGCCCGAGGTTCGCGACCAGCTCGGCGCGCACGTGCCGCGGCTGTCGTTCATCCTCGATGACCTCTCCGCGCAAAGCGACGAGGAGCTGCAGTCGCGCGCGATGACCGCGCTCGCGCGCAGTGCGCTGTGGGTGCTTCGCGACGGGCGCAAGCCGGGGGAGATCTTCCGAGGGTTCGAGCGCTGGTCCGCGGTGATGCGCGAGGCGATGCTCGCGCCGAACGGCGTGGAGGCGTTGGCCGTCGTCCTGCGCTACATTTCGGAGGTCTCGGACATCCGTGCAGACGAGCTGCAACGTACGGTGGTCGCCGTGCTCGGCGAAGAGGTGAAGGAAGCGATGGCCACGACTGCCGACATGCTGCGAGAAGAGGGCCGCATCGAGGGCCGCATCGAGGGGGAGCGGCAGGGCCGCATCGAGGGCGAGCGCCGCGTGCTGCTGCGCCTCCTGTCGGCTCGGTTCGGCACGCCGCCCGGCTCGGCTCTCGAGCGGATCAACGCCGCCGGGTTCGATGACCTCGAGCGTTGGGCCGAGCGTGTTCTCACCGCGACGACCCTCGACGACGTCTTCGCCGACGCGTAGTTCGGAGTTCGGTCAGTGGCCGTCCCCGTCGAGAGGCGCGTCTGCGGGCGGCCGGGCGCCGATGGCGTGCAGCTACATTCCTCCGTCATCCCCCGCGCGGCCGCGCCTTCACGCTCGAGTAGCGCAGGAAGCTGTCGAGGGCTGCCGACCCTCGGCATGGGGTAGGTAGGGTCCCGCGATGTCGAGGTGCTGGTCCGCGTGGTGGTGGGAGTCTTTCGCTCGCGTGCGTCGCTCGTCGCTCGTCGCCGAGAACGAGCTGCTTCGGCAGCCGCTCGCGGCGGCGAAGAGCCGGTTGGAAGGGAAGCGGATCCAGATCGACTCTCGCGATCGCAGGGGTGGATGAGCGCGCTCATGCGCCGGCGTGGGTGCCCAGGCTGGGCGCTCGAGGCGTGAGGCCGACGGCTCGAGCGCGACGATCGGCATGGACTCGTCGTCATGGGCTCGTCGCCGCTCGGCTCTGCGACGTCGATCGCTGGGATCCGCTCACGCATCGCCGGGTCTGATGCCAGACCCGTGACTGCCCTCAACTACGAAGTCACCAGCGTCGGCGCCACTTGTCGCGGTAGCTCGGGGGCGACGGGATCGGTTCCGCGGGCGCCGTCGCGCGCACGGCGACGAACGTGCTCGAGGCGCCGTCCTTGATCCGGAGGGAGCCCTTCAGCCGGCCGTCCTTGCCGAGCGTCACGCGGCCCGAGCCGGTCATCTGGTCGTACTCCCACGCGCCTTCCCAGGTGAACGACACGCCCGTCTTCGTCGGCTTGCAGGTCACGTACGCGAGCAGGCAGTGCATGCGCAGGCGATCGTCGTACCCGGTCAGCGAGAGCAGCGCGGGCCCGAGGAGGTCGAGTCCGTCGTTCACCCACTGCGACGTCTCGGTGATCCTCCACCAGCCTTGGTACTCGGGCGGGATCGGCTCGCGGGTGGTCATGGTCAGCAGGACCTGAACGGAACGCTCACTTGGCCACCTCAGGAATCAGTGCGACTCACGAACGCAGCGCGGTGCTTCTTCAGCCACGCAAGGAGCTTCTCATGCCGGGCTCGCACTGCGGCCTCGCGCACGAAGAGCGCCTTCTGCTTGGTCAGGACGAGGGAGTACGGCGAGCCGCGACGGGTGGTCACGTGGGTCACCGGCAGCGCGTGACGCCCGATGGCGCCGTGGATGTGTCTCCGTCGTTGCTCGGCCAATGGCCAAGAGTGCTCGACGCGGTGTCGGTCGCGGAGGAACCCCGCGAGCGTCGTGCACAAGGTGTTGGCCGGACTCGATGACCTCGACGTAGCCGCTCACCGAGGTGGCGCAGCGAATCGGCTTCGCGTCCGCGCGCGGCGTGCAGCTCGGTCTCGGCCCTCCACAGCGCGAACCAATGTGCGTTCGGCTCGAACGCGTCCGCACGCTCTCGCTCGATGCGCGCGAACAACGCATCGATGTCGTCGTACGGCGAACCTGCACATCCTGAGCGGCGTGAAGCGCCGCGAGGAGCGCGAGTACTACCTGCGGATGGCGATCACGAAGCGATGGAACGTGCGCGAGCTGGCCCGCCAGATCGAGGCCTCCGCCTTCGAGCGCTCCGTGCTGGGCCCGCCAAGACTCTCAACCGCGTTGAGAGAACTCCATCCCGAGGCCTCCTTGGACTTCAAGGACGTGTATTCCCTCGAGTTCGTCGACCTCGCGGGCGACCACTCCGAGGCCGACCTGCACAGCGCCCTGCTGCGCAACCTCGGGCGGTTCATCACGGAGCTCGGTCGCGACTTCTGCTTCGTCGGCTCCGAGTACCCGGTGCAGGTGGGCAACCAGGACTTCTCGATCGACCTCGTGTTCTTCCACCGCGGGCTCTCGTGCCTCGTTGCCATCGAACTGAAGGTCCGCGAGTTCCGGCCCGAGGACCTCGGCAAGCTGAGCTTCTACCTCGAGGCCCTCGACCGCGACGTGAGGAAGCCGCACGAGCGGCCCACGATCGGCGTCCTGCTCTGCGCAACGAAGGACAACGAGGTCGTCGAGTACGCGCTCAGCCGGACGCTGTCCCCAGCGCTCGTCGCCGAATACCAGACCGTGCTGCCGCCGCGCGCGCTCTTGCAGCGAAAGCTCCATGACCTTTACGCGCAGCTCGCATCGGAGGAGCCGACCACACGGGGGGCCAAGACGGCCCGTCACAAGACTCGTGAGGAATCTCGGGACAAGAAAGCCAAGCCCCGGCAACCGGCGACGAAGCGCCGGGGACGGCGTCCATGACCACCGCCCTTGCCGCCCGCTACCATCACGCCATCGCGCGCCTCGAACAGACCGCCGTCGACATGAAGCTCCCCCGATCGCGTAGACAGTCTCGCTATGCTGCCAGCTTCTGGATCTTCTCGCTCATGTACTTCAACTCGAACTCGATTGGACTGACGTAGCCGATCGCGGAGTGCCGACGAGACGGATTGTAGAACCCATCGATGTAGTCAGCGATCGCGGCGATGGCGGCGGCCCTGGTCGCGTAGTCGGCGTGGTCGATCATCTCTCCCTTGATGGTGGCGAAGAAGCTCTCGGACACGGCGTTGTCCCAGCAGTCGCCCTT
>JBKJQC010000990.1:0-5112 GCA_046593995.1 Polyangiales bacterium | reverse complement strand
TCCTTGCCGACGCCGGTCTCACCGAGCAGCAGCACCGGGAGCGTTCCTTGCGCCACGCGTCGCAGGAGCGGCTCGAGCTTCTTCAAGGCACCATCGGTCGCCGCCGCCGGCGTCGCGCGCGACGCGGGGGGGGCGTCCGAGTCGCGTGTGGTGCGCGCGAGGAGCGTCTCCGGCGTCCGTCCATCGCGCGGATAACACGCGAGCCGTGTCGTCGGTGTGTGTCGCGCGAGCGACGCCGCGATCTCTTCGGCGATGCGCGCAGCCGCGTCGGCCTCGACGTCCACGAGCAGGATTTCCCATTCGCCCGGGGCGTACGTGGCGAGGACGTCCATGGGGCGCGTGTGTTGGACGACGGCGTCCTCGATTCCGGGGTTCGGGCCGTCGAAGCAGAGTCGGAGCAAGGCGAACGGCTGACCCCCGTGCTCGGCGCGCGCGCACTCGTCCTCGAGGCGTGCCTCGAAGTAGCCGTGCGACCAGACGTGGCGCGCACGTCGCCCCGACCACGCGGCCTGCAGGACGAGCACCGACGAGCCGAGGACGATCACGTCGCCGACGCCGATCGCGACGGGCTGGTTCGGACGGAGCGCGCGGTCGCCGAGCCGCGTGCCGTTGGAGCTCCCGAGATCGACGACCTCGATCTGCTCGCCGACGCGGATGGTCGCGTGCCGTCGCGACAGCAATGGATCGTCGAGGCAGATCGAGCACTCCGCGTCGCGACCGATCGTGAGCTCGCCGTCGACCGGCAGCGGCACCTTGTACGTGGCCGCCGGTGTGCTCACGAGCAGCGAATGGCGCGCGCCCTCGTCGGGGAACAGCCTCGTGACCGCCACCATCTTGTCGGTCGGTCGGCGGTCGTCCGTCATCTGCGATTCGAACCTACCTTGCGCAATGCCGCTTGCGCAATGAGCGGTCCGGAGAGAGCGATTGCACGATTGCGGTGCTCGTGCGCATCGACACGACATCGGTGATCGTCGTGTGATCGTACGTCGCGCAACGCGTCATCCCGACGGCACGCCAGCTGCTCTCGTAGCGCCCAGTGTTCACCCGGGAGGCCACCACGATGCGCAACGGTTCGAAGACTCTGTGTGTGATGGTCGGCTTCGGTGCGGCGCTCGGCCTCACGATGAACGGCTGCGCGATGGAGTCGGCCGAGGATGGATTCCGCGAGGCGCAGGTCGCCGGCGCGAACGAGCACTACGGCTGGTGGCGGACGGAGCGTGCGTCGCGGCAGCAGGCGCTCGATGCCTACCTCGCGAAGGATCTCTCGGCGAACTGGAAGGCGTACAAGAACGCGCCCGTGTCGACGTCGGGCATCCCGATGATGATGTTCCGCGTGATGCCGTCGATGTTCCCCGAGGTGTGGGGCGACGACACCATGAGCGCGATCGGCTTCGCGAAGGACGACTTCGAGCCGGGGCGCACCCTGCCGCTCGGCTTCGGTTGGACCAGCGTCGCCTACGCCGGCATGCCCCCGGGCGTGACGATCGGCGGCGCGACGCTGACCTGTGGCGCTTGCCACATGGGACAGGTGAAGCTCGAGAACGGGACGACGCAGCACATCGTCGGCGCTCCGAGCACGACGTTCTCAGGCTATCGCGGCGCGGTCGAGCGCAGCGCGGTCGCGTTGGCCGCCGACGGCAAGGCGCGCTGGACGGGCGCGAAGTTCTACATGGCCGTCATGCAGCGCGCCGGCTTCCACCCGCTCACCGGCCTCCACCCGGCGTACCCGCTCCCCGCGCTCACGCCGACCCAGATCATGCAGAGGTTCAGCTGGGTCTACGGCAGCGAGACCAACCCGACGCGGCTCATCACGGACTACAAGGTGCTGATCGCCGGCAAGGCGATCGTGCCGCTGGCCGAGGGCATCAAGAGCAACGTCGTCAAGCGCAAGTGGCTCATCGACAACACGCTCGGGGCGTTCACCTACTCGCTCGCGCGGGTTCCGAACGCGCCGAGCCTCGACGCGATGACGCCCGGGTACCTCGATGCGATCGGCATCGGCCTCACCGCGATACCGCCGGCCGAGCTCTTCGCCAACCTGAACAAGCTCCCGCCGGCGCCCGCGATGATCGACAACATGAGCACGTGGCGGCAGAACGACCGCGAGCTCGCGCAGTGGGACGGCAGCATCACGAGCCGCCTCCACCGGAACCTCGCCGCCGAGCTCGGCGTCGCGGCCTCGCCGTACACGGTCAACTTCCCGAATGCGATCGCGACGACCGCGTTCACCGCAGATCTGCCCTCGGCGCCGTACCCCTTCGACGTCGACGGGAAGGCGGCGATGCGCGGCAAGCGCCTCTACGACGAGTACTGCTCGTCGTGCCACACGGTCGGCGACAGCAAGATCTACCGGGACAGCGGCGTCGATCCGAACCGCGCGAACATCTGGACGGACTTCACGCGCACTGCGCTGATCAAGCTCCTCGGGATCGCGTGCGATCCGACCCAGCCCGATCCCGCGCTCAAGAACCCGGTCTGCGCAGTCGATCCGGAGAACGTCATCCGCGCCGATGTCACCGACCCGTCCAAGGTCGGCTACACGGCCCCGCCGCTCGACGGCATCTGGGCGCGCGCACCGTACCTTCACAACGGCTCGGTCCCGACGATCGCCGCGCTGCTCACCGGCGATCGCCCGGCGAAGTTCCGCCGCGGCATCACCACCTACGACCAGAAGAACATGGGCTTCGTGACGACCGATGAGACCAAGGGGCACGAGTTCGACACCACCCTCTCGGGCCAGTCGAACGCCGGCCACGACACGGCGTACTACAACGGCAAGATCGACTGGACGACGGGGCATCACCTCGAGGACTTGATCGAGTACCTCAAGACGCTCTGACGCTGATCGCGTTCGCGCCTACGGCAAGCACCGCCCGTAGGCGCGCGCGACCAGACGATCGAAGGCGTGCATGCCGTCCTCGACCGTCGCGTAGGCGAGGGGGGACCACGCGCCCGAGCGGATGCCGCGCTGCTGGCTCTCGCAGATCGCGCGGTCCTCGGCGTTGGTCACCTCCCAGAACGCATGCACCGCGTCGCCCGGCGTCGCGGTCGGGTGATAGAGGACTTCGAACGTGATGCGCGTGCGATCGACCGCGAGCGGCCAGAGGCGATACGTGAGCAAGTAGTCGGGCTGGAGGCTCGTGAGGAGCCCGGGGAAGAGCATCGCGTCGTGCACGCGTCGGCGGTCCTCGGACGGCACGATGAACGGCCGGTCGTGACGGAGCCCGTCCTGCGAGACCGTCTCGACCTCGTCGATCAGATCCATCGTGCCGCCGAGCCACGGTCCTTCGGTCGACCTTCCCGCGTGGCCGAAGCGGACGAGCGACGACGTGTCGCGCGCGGGCGTGTGGTGCTCGAGACCGGGGTGCACCGTGGGGAAGTGGTGCGCCTCCTGGTAGTTCTCGACGAGGAGCTTCCAGTTCGCGTCCACGTCCCACGTCTTCGTGTACCCCGCGACGAGCGCGTCGAGGGAGGCGCGTTCGAGCCACGGTGGGAGCGGCGCGAGGGCGTCTCGGAGCGGCGGCGCATCTTCGTCGAGCGTCACGAAGACGAAGCCGCGGAAGGTGTCGACGCGTGCCGGCTTCAGGCTGCGCTTCGCGTCGAACGTCTCCGGCATGTCAGGCGCGGAGCGGAGCGCGCCGCGGAGATCGTACGTCCAGCCGTGATAGGGGCAGGTGAAACGGCCGGTGCGGCCGCATGGGCCTTCGGTCAACGTCGCGCCACGATGGAGGCAGACGTCGTAGAGCGCGCGAAGCTTCAAATCCTCGCCGCGCACCACGACGACGCGCCCCGCGGCGAAGGGCGTGCGCACCCACGCGCCGGGGAGCGCCACGTCTCGCTCGCGACCGACGTAGAGCCAGGCGCGGTCGAACATCGCGGACCGCTCGAGGGCGAAGAGCGCGTCGTCGAGGTACGCACGCGCGGGCAGTGGCCTCGCGCCGGTCGGTGCGAGCACCGCGTCGAGCTCCTCGCGCGAGAGCATCGCGCCATCATAGGGCCGGGACCGCGCTACGCTGTGGGGATGCGCTCCGTCTTCACCGCGGCCGTGATTCTCGTCTTGCAGCCTGGATGCAGCTCGGACGCCGGAGAAACCGCGGTCACCGAGCAGGACGCGGCCACGGACGCCCTCACCACCGACTCGGCGCTCGACGAGAGCGGTGCGATGGACACCGGTACCGCCGCATCCGATGTGGGCGGCCTCGACACGGCCGCGCCCGATGCCACGACCGATGCACCCCCCGATGCACCCGCCGACGCGGCGAGCGACACGATGATCGCGACGACGCCCTACGCGTACGTCGGCTGCGGCAACGGCGACATCGTGCAGTACGACTACGACCGCGCCTCGGGGTCGATGACGGAGAAGCGGAAGATCGTCGGCGGTGACAACCCGAGCTTCCTCGCGGTCCATCCGACGACCCAGTACCTCTACGCGGTCAACGAGGGGAGCGATCAGGTCGCCGCGTTCACGATCGCCAAGGGCACCGGCGCGCTCA
This sequence comes from Polyangiales bacterium, assembly GCA_046593995.1. Taxonomy (GTDB): domain Bacteria; phylum Myxococcota_A; class Polyangia; order Polyangiales; family JADJMO01; genus JALHOE01. The sequence continues at coordinate 616 of JBKJQC010000990.1, read as the reverse complement.
CGCTCCTGAATCGCGTCTCGTCGGCCGGCGCCGGCCCCGCGTTCGTGTCCGTCGACGCGACCGGGAAGAACGTGCTCGTCGCCAACTACGGCGGCGGCAACGTCGCCGTGCTGCGCGTGCTCGCAGACGGCAAGCTCGGTGCGAAGACGGACGACGACGCGCCGGGCGCGAACGCGCACTCGATCCTCGCTGCACCGAGCAACGCGTTCGTCTACGTGCCGACGCTCGGCGTCGACGCGATCGCGCAGTACTCGTTCGACGCGAACGCCGGCACGATCACGTCGTTGAGTCCTGCCAAGGTCTCGACGGCGAGCGGCGCGGGGCCGCGGCACATCGCGTTCCATCCGAGCAAGCCGTGGGCGTTCGTGGTCAACGAGAAGGGCGACACGGTCATCGCGTTCGCCATCGGCGCAAACGGTGCGCTCACCGCGCGGCAGACGCTGACCACGCTCCCCGTCGGCTTCGACGGCAATGCGAACAGCTGCGCGGACATCCACGTGAGCGCGTCGGGCAAGTTCCTCTACGCTTCGAACCGCGGCCACGACAGCATCGCGATGTTCGCGATCACGCAGGACGGCGCGGACGCCGGCAGGCTCACGGTCCTCGGCCACGAAAA
>JBKJQC010000756.1:0-4604 GCA_046593995.1 Polyangiales bacterium | reverse complement strand
TCTTCGCGTGGGCAGAGCGCGATCCGGCCCCTCCCCCCCCCGCGACGCCGGTCCTCGCCCCCCGTCGGATCGATCGCGGGGGTCGTCATCGGACGGGGGGCGAGGACCGGCGTCGCGGGGGGGGGAGGCGCCGGATCGCGCTCTGCCCACGCGAAGATGCCGATCGCCGAGACGACGGCGAGTCCGGCGAGCGAGAGCGGGACGATCGAGCGCTTCGACGGCGCCGGCGAGATCCCGCTCGAGAGCGCGGCGGTGGACTTCTCCGGCGGGGCTCCGGCGTCTGGGTTCCTCGCGTCTGAATTCCTCAGCGACCGGACGGTGTTCTCGAGCGTATCGGGCCCACGTGCGTTCGGGACGCTGCGCATCGTGTGAACGTCCTCGGGATTCACGAAATCTCCGTACGACGGCGCTTCGACGATTGCGGGGTTCGAGTCACTGCGACCGAGCAGCGCCTCGGAGAGCGCCGTGGAGAACGCCTTGGCCGTCGGGAAGCGCGCGTCCGGATCGCGGGAGCACGCCTTGGCGAACCACGTATCGAACGCCTTCGGCAGCGCGGAGTTGTACTCGCTCGGCTTCGGGATCGCTCCGCCGTGGATCGCGATCGCGAGCGCGCCCGTCGTGTCGCCGACGAAAGGCCGGCGGCCGGTCAGCATGTAGAAGACGAGCACCGCGAGCGACCAGAGATCGCTCCGGTGATCGATCGACTTCGCGCCGATCATCTGCTCGGGGCTCATGTAGTGCGGCGTGCCGACCGCGGCGCCCGTCGTCGTCACGCTCGGGGCCGCGCGACCGCCCTTCGCGATGCCGAAATCGAGCAGCTTCACGAACACCTCGTCGTCCTCGGTGTCGCAGAGGAAGATGTTCTCGGGCTTGATGTCTCGATGGATGATCCCGAGATCGTGGGCCTTGCCGAGCGCGCGCGCGACCTGACGGACGATCTCGACGACCTCGCGGAACGGGATGATCGGCTGCACCGAGAGGCGGCCGCCGATGTCCTGCCCCTCGAGGAGCTCCATCACGATGTACGGGGTGCCGCCGTCGGTCACGCCGTAGTCGAGCATCTGCACGACGTGCGGGCTCCGTACGCGCGCCGCGGCCGCAGCCTCGCGCTTGAACCGCTCGAGCGCGCCGGGCTCCTCGGCGATCTCGGCCGAGATGAACTTGATCACGACGTGGCTGTCGAGACCGGAGTGATGGGCGGCCCATACGGCGCCCATCCCGCCGCCACCCAGGCGTCGGACCAAGCGCAGCGACTTGGTCACCTGCGCCCCGACGCCGAGCACTTCACCCATGACTCTGCTCCGAACGTACCCACTGCGACGGCGCGCGTACAACGCTACGGCCGCATTTTCGCCGGAGCTTCCCGACCCGAGAGCGGGCGCGACGAGCAGCGCGTGCTTGACCGACCCGTGGTCCATCTTACGCTGAAGTCTGTATGGCCGACGTCCGTCCCTTCCGCCCTGCCATGGACGAAGGCCTCTTCGGATGCGTGCCCGCGCCGCGTGACACGCACAAACGATCACGAGCAAGGCGCCGCCGATTCGGTGATAATGGAGACCAACAGCATGCGGCGTGGTCTCCTCGTGGCGGTCGTCGGCCTCGTCCTCGTGGCGCTCTCGAGCGCGTGCACCAATGATTTCGACGTCTATCTGCCGCGCGCCGGCAGCGACTCCGGCGGGTTCCCGAGCGACACCGCCGCGGGCTGCAGCGGACCGGGCGCCAAAGTAGTCACCGGGCGCTGCTACTTCCTGACGGCGACTCCCCTCGGGTGGTCCGCTGCGGAGGACGCGTGCAAGTCCGTAGGAGGGCACCTCGCGAGCGTGAGCAACAGCGACGAGGAGACGGCCGTCGAGGGCATCGGCTCGGGCGACCGCTGGATTGGCCTCTCGCGCCCCGCCGGCTCGCCGAGCAGCGCGGGCTCGTTCCGTTGGAGCAGCGGCGAGGTCATGACGTACCTCAAGTGGTCGAGCGGAGAGCCGAGCGGCGACGGCGAATGCGGCCGCGTGCTGGCGGGCGGCGCGTGGAGCGATCACCCGTGCAGCAGCACGCTCGTCGGCATCTGCGAGCGGTGATAGACGGGAGCGATGCTCCTCGACGACCTCAAAGCGCGCATCACCCAGGCCGTCAAAGCGAAGGACGAGGTCGCGCGCGACGTGCTGCGCCTCGCGTTCGGCGAGATGCAGACGGCCGAAGCGCGCAGCGGTCGCCCGAACACCGACGAAGAGGCTGCGGCGATCCTGCGCAAGCTCGTGAAGTCGAACGAGGAGACGCTCGCCCTGCTCTCGGGATCCGGTGAGGACGGGGAGCAGGCGCCGGCGCTGCGACGCGAGATCGAGGTCCTCACATCGCTCCTGCCGAAGCGGATGAGCGTCGACGAGCTCGTCGCCGCGCTCGAGTCGCAGAAGGACGCGATCCGCGCCGCGAAGAACGACGGTCAGGCCACGGGCATCGCGATGAAGCACCTGAAGTCGACGGGCGCGGCGTTCGATGGGGCAGACGTGTCGACGGTCGTGAAGACCATCCGCGCCTGATCGTCAGACGCCCGAGCTCCCTGCGCCCCGCGTGAAGGTCCACTTCGCGCCGGCGTCGTTGGGTGACGGTCACTCAGGCAGCTGCGGCAGCCGAGCGACGCGGCGATGGTGTCGAGCGACTCGGTGAGCGTCACGAGGTCCGTCGCCTCGTAGTCAAGGCGGCGAGCAGACGAACGATGCGCATGACGACAGCGTAGCGTGTGCAATCGTTCGGACGACGCCGAACGATTGCTCACGTCGCGCGATGCGTGCTTCGCAGCGGTGCGAAGCGTCGGAGCGCGCGATCGCGAAGCGCACGTCGCGTCGTCACGACGATCGTCCGCGTGATCACGCGCGATCACGCGCGGCTCGCGGCTTGCTCAGCGGCGCGCTCATGAACGCACCTCGTATCGCTCTCGCCGTCGCTCTCGTCATGCTCGTGGTCGTGCGCGCGGTAGACGCACGCGCCGACGACCACGCCCCTGAAGAAACGCAGCCACTCCCCGCGCCGCCGCCGCCGCTCGTGCCCGCGACGAAGGTCACCGTCGAGACCTCACCACCGACCTACGCTTACGCGCCCCAGCCCGCCCAGCAGCCGGACCGCCCGACGCCCACGGTGAAGAGCGCGGAGTCGCTCGCGGAGCAGAAGCTCCTGACCGGCTTCCGCCTCGGGTACCTCTACGTCTTCGACCACGACAAGAAGCTCGACGGCCTCGGCGGCCAGAGCCTGAAAGAGCGCACGAACATGCGCTCTCCACACCAGTTCCTCATCGGCTACGAGGGCTTCTACCGCATGCTCGGCCACTCGTGGCTGAACGTGCTGCTGGTGGGGAACGTGATGATCGGCGGCCTCGAATCGAGCAAGTTCTTCCCGAGCGCGAACGGCCTCCTCGGCTTCGAGATCAACAACTCCTTCCAGCTCGGAGTCGGCGTGAACCTCACCCCGATGAAAGGGAGCGAGGCCCACTCGATCATCGCCGCCGGCTGGACCCCGCGCGCCGGCAGCTTCTACGTCCCGGTCCACGCGTTCTTCGTACCGGACGTCGACGGCGCGCACAGGATGGGCATCACGACCGGCGTGACGTTCTGACGGCGCGGAGAAGGTGTGCCTGGCGGCGCGGCGATCGCCCCAAAATCGAGGAGCTCGATTCTCGACGGCGGCCCGCGGGCAATGGCCACCAGAGACGCCGAAGGAACGCTTCGCTTCGTTCACGGAAAACGTTCACGGCCACCTGCACGGCGAGAGGGCTCGGCAGAACGCGTCCGCTCGTGTTGCCGGAGGGGCCCTCGAAGCACGGCTCGACGAGCCCGAGCTCTTGATGGCGCTGCAGTCCGTGCTCGTGAACGTGAGACGTGGCCGTGAACGGAGCGAAGCGATGCCCGCGTCAGCGTCTCGCGCCGAGCGCGCGCGTCGGCGGAATGGCGACCTCGGGAAGCGTGCTCGGATGCGCCAGCCAAGGCTCCGCGCTCTTTCCGTGCGAACCACGCCCCGCCACCGTTCGCCGCTCATCTCTCGGGAGAGCCCGCGCGTCTGCCGCCGCGATGGGCGCCTTCAGAGCGGTCCGGCGCGTGTCCAGCCCTCGCGTAGCAGCCACGATGATGGCGGGGTGACGAGCTCGCGCTCGACCGCGGACGAGAACACGTCTGCCTGAACGCCTTCGTCACGGCGCCAGCGGCGGAGGTGGACGTCGCGGTTGCCGATGACGTAGCGAAGCGCATTGCACGCCTCGTTGGGCGTCTTCAGGACGTGCTCGTGATAGCGATCGGCGAGCCGCGCGCCCCGTGTCCCCATCACGCGGTTGAGACCGCGCGCGATGCGCACGAGGAGCGCTCGCATTCCACGCGTCATGCGCGTTCGGTCCTCGGCCTCGACGAGCAGGTGGAGGTGGTTGTGCTGCACGGAGAACTGCACGATGCGGAACGAAGCGCGCTCACGCACGGCGGCGAGAGCCTGGCGGATGGGCGCGAAGCAGCGCTGGCTCCGGAGGTTCCACGTCCCGCGTGTGACCCGGAGCGTGATGTGGTGCGGACGATGCCGCGACACCGCCGGTCGCCTCGTATGCGGCATGCGCTCGCTCGTTCGCGTGCCACGCG
>JBKJQC010000816.1:0-3047 GCA_046593995.1 Polyangiales bacterium | reverse complement strand
GTGGCCGCGATGCCGAAGTTCTTGCCACCGGGGCCGGCGGTCCCCCCGCCGAGGTCGAGAGTGTTGGTCGCGTTGGCGTTGTACTCGAGATAGATCCCGGCGAGCGCGTTGCCGTGGATGTTCGCCTTGCGGATCTGCACCTTCGAGAAGTCCTTCCCGATGTACACGCCGAAGGCGCGGTTCCCCGTGAGGTCGATCTGACTGAGGACCTGCTGGTTCGGGGAGATGCCGGTCGCGTCGAAGGCGACGCCGACGTGGTTGCGCTTCGCGGTGGCGAAGTTGTCGACGAAGAGCGAGCCGGCGTACACGAGGATGCCTGCGCCGGGGACGAGGGCGCCATTGACGACGACGCCGCCCCGGTTGTCGTCGAAGCCGTTGCCGCCGTTGTCGACCGCGACGTTGCCCGCGCGGATGACCATCCCGCACTGCCCGTTGTCGTTCGCGTGCGCGTTCGGACCGATGCGGGCGCCGGCGCCGAACACGACGATCCCGTCCTTCGCCATCTGGCGAACGATGGTGTTGCGGATCGCCGGTCGCGGCTCCACGGGCGCGTTGGCGACGATGCCGTAGGTGACTCCACCGCCGTCGATGAGGAAGCCGTCGATCACGCTCGACGTGTCCATGATGAACGCGCACGACCCGCCCGCGGGAGCACACGCCGCGGCCGTCGCGGGCACGACGACCTTGGCGATCCCGGCGTCCGCGAAGAACTTCTCGCGGGGTCGGAGCTTGATCGGGCTCGGCGGCGTGTACGTCGCCATCGCCACGTGGACGACGCGGTCGATGCCGGTCGCGAGCGGGGCGAGCGCGGCCTGCGACAGGGTGCGGAAGGGGCACGCCTGGCTGCCGTTGCCCCCGAACGGGCCGTTGCCGTCGACGTAGAGATCGACGGTCGTCCCGTGGACGGCGGGGCAGCTCGCGTCCGCAAACACGCCGACGTCCGTCGAGACGTCGATGATCTCACCGTCGAGAGAGGTCGACCCGGTGTCGCGTTCGACGAGGCCGGAGTCGACTGCATCGTCGCGAACGTCGGCCGGGGCATCCGCAGGGAGCGCACCGGTGTCGCCGCTCGACGTGCTCGTGTCCTCGGCGGGCGAGGTGTCGGAGGTGCTCGCCACGTCGAAGCTGCCACCCGAGCATGCGAGCACGACGTACGGGATCGCAGCGAAGATCAAGCGGCGCATGGTCACTCCTGGATGAAGGATGCAAAGCGTAGCAGCACGATCGACCGATGGCCTGCGCCGACTCCCCCTCTGTCGCGACGGTCGCTCAGGGGACGTCGCGCAGGAGCTCTCGGGCGACGTCTGCGACCGAGCGTCCTTCGACGTCCACCGCGCGGTTGAGGCGACGCATCGCCGTCGAGTCGATGCGTCCGCCGAGCGCGCGCAGCGCTTCGCCCACGTTCGGTCGGGCATCGAGGAGCGCGCGGCGGACGACGGGCGCGGCCTCGTAGGGCGGGAAGAAGCGCTTGTCGTCCGCGAGCTGGACGAGATCGAGCTTGTCGATCAATCCATCGGTCGAGTTGCCGGCGATGAGATCGACCTTCCCCTCGGCGAGCGCGCGATAGGTGAGCGAGAGCTCCATCGTCGTGGGCTTCGCGGCGAACGAGAGGCCGTACGCGGCGGCGAACGCCGCGAAGCCGTCGGCGCGCTCCACGAACTCGTAACCGAATCCAGGGCGCAGCGTGCCGGCGTGCGGCGCGAGATCGGTGACCGTCTTCCACGAGTGCTTCGCGGCGTCGGCTCGGCGGACGAGGATCGCGAACGTGTCGTCGAAGCCGAAGGCTGGCATCCACACGGCCGCGAAACGGTCGGACCACGCGCGTTCGACCTCGGCGCGCACGGCGGCGGGATCGGTGAGCCGCCGCGGATCCTTCAGGATCGCGGAGAACGCCGTGCCCGTGTACTCGACGTAGACGTCGAGGTCGCCGCTGACGATCGCCTGGTGGCAGACGAAGGTGCCGCCGAGGTTGGGACGGCGATCGACCTTCAGACCGCGTCGCTCGAGCTGCTGCGCGAGGATCTCTCCGAGGAGCACGCTCTCCGAGAAGTTCTTCGAGCCGACGCGCACGACGTCCTTCGAGCGGCGGCACCCAAGAGCCGCAAGCGGCAGTGTCGAAAGCATCGCGAGCGCGGTGCGTCGTCGCATGGCACCCGTCTACACGCGTCCCGCCTGCCGCGCGAGCCACCGCTCGACGAGACGGAGCACCAGATCCGCGACGACCGCGAGCATCGCCGCCGGTACGGCGCCGAGGAGGATCAGCCGGTGATCGACGACGGACAGGCCGCGGAAGACGAATGTGCCGAGGCCCCCCGCGCCGATCGCCGCCGCGATCGTCGCGGTGCCGATCGAGGTCACCGCGGCAACGCGCACGCCGGCGAGGATCGTGGGAGCTGCGAGCGGTAGCTCCACGCGGTACAAGGCTTGGCGCTCGCTGGCACCGAGACCGCGCGCGGCTTCGGCGACCGCGGGCTCGACGCCGCGGAGACCGACGACCGTGGTGCGCACGATCGGCAAGAGTGCATAGAGTAACAATGCAACGACGGCGGGGGTCGCACCGATGCCGCCGATGACGGGGAGCGGCAGCAGCAAGCCGAAGAGGGCGAGGCTCGGGATGGTCTGCACCACGTCGACGATGGCGAGGATCGGGCGCTCCCAGCGGGCGTTCCGCGCGACCAGGATCCCGAGCGGGAGGCCGACGACGCACGCGAGGAGGGTGGCGCCGAACGAGAGCGCCACGTGGTCGAGCGTACGCTCCGCGACCTCGACGAGGTGTTCCGTGAGGAAGGACATCAGAGACACGCCCCGATGGTCTCGGCCTGCGCACGCGCGGCTTGGGCGTACCTCCGGGCGAGCGGGTGCTCGCTCCCGAGGAACTGCTCGCGCTTCGCGTCGACGACGATCTGTCCCTCCTCGAGGAGCACGATGCGGTCGGCCATCGTGAGCGCCTCGACCACGTCGTGCGTCACGAGCAGCGTCGTCACGCCCGCGAGCAGCGCACGACGTGGTCGAGGCGCTCACGATGGCCGACCGCATCGTGCTCCTCG
>JBKJQC010000438.1:0-3761 GCA_046593995.1 Polyangiales bacterium | reverse complement strand
CGGCAAAGGCGCGACGATCGTCCAGGTGTGCGCGGTTGGGTCGTACAGTTCGGTCATCGGTTGGTGGTTGTTCTTCCCGCCCGCCAAGAGGACCTTCCCCGACGCGAGCTTCACGTTGAACGGCGTGAACCGGAACGCGTGCACGCTGCCTGTCGCCGTCCACACCTTTGCGGCGGGATCGTAGGTCTCGGACGCAACCGAGTAGCCGCAGCAGGTATTGCCGCCGAAGGTGAGGAGCTTGCCGTCGTCGAGCAGCACCGCGCCGACTAGGGCTCGCGGCTCGATCGACGGCCCGACGGTCGTCCACAATCCGGTCGTCGGATTGTAGACCTCCGTGCGGCTCGCGGGCGTGCCGTCGAGCACCATGTCGCCGCCGGTGACGAGGAACTCGCCGGTCCCGAGGACCGCACCGGCGCCGCGCCAGTGCCCGACCACCGTCGACGACGTCGCTGCAAAGGTCCCGGTCGTGAGATCGAACAGCTCGGCCGACGAGTGGAGAGCCTCTCTGACGCGACCGCCCTGGACGATCGCGCGTCCCGGCGCGATCACGCCTCCCTGCGCCCCCCCGCGGCCGACGGACATGCTCCCGGTGGTCGTCCAGGCCGGATCGATGATGGCTGGATAAGAGACGTCGCTCGGCCAGCGCACCTCGACGACGCACTGCGACGCTCCCGGGGCGGTGGTCGGTCGCGACCACGGTCCGCGCGGATCGACGTCGACGGCACAGCCGGTCACCGAGAGCTGCGCGTCGCGACGCTTGCCGTCACGATCGAGCACCCACGGTCTCGCGACGCGGAGGCGCGGCACCCCGTCTCCATCGAGGAGCTCGAGCGTGTCGCTCACCAAGCGCAGCCCGGCGACGTTCGAGAGCACCAAGTCGTAGCGGAGGGTCGGCTCGCTCGGTGCGCGATCAAAGGCGACGAAGTCCTCGACACCTTCCGCCGATGCGATCTGGAGCAACTCGGTGCCGACACCAAGCGCTCCTGGGTAGCGGACCTTCGCGCCGTCGATCACGCCGTGCACGTCTCTCGCGCCCTGCAGGCGAACCGTTGCGCGGACGTCTCGCTGGTCCTCCGAGAGCTCGAACGGCGCCGACGCCGCCTCTCCGAGGGTCACGCGCGCGCGCTTCGCGAGTCCGCGCGGGGGGTCGGCGTGGACCTCGATGCGGCCCGATGCATGCGCGAGTCGGACCCCTGGGAGCGACGCAGGCAGAGCGCCCGACACTCGTCGAAAGGGATCGGTGCGCGGCGCGGGCGTCTCGCCAGCCTCTTTGGAGCTCGCGCTGCAGCCGACGGCGAGGAGGACGGGCAGGAGCGCTGCCCGCAGTAGGTGAGGCATCCAGGGATCTACGGCCGAGCCGCGCTCTCACAGTAGGGCGCCGACGATGATCTTCTTCGTTTCATCTCGAACGGGTGAAAGCTCCTCGAATGCGTCGGCGCGCGTTGTGGTACCGCAGCCGATCTATTCGGTTCGGCTGTCGCAGCCCTGCGAGGAGCGCGCGGTGTAGACGACGAACGCCGACTCGCAGGTGTATCGGCGCAAGGCGCCGGCGCGAGATCCGCAGCGTCGGTCTCGACGAGCAGCGCTCGTCTCCGAGGACCATCGACGCAGCGCCGGTGGAGATCCGGAAAATTCCCGGACGCACAGTCAGCCTCGGAAACGTCTTGTAATGCGGCGTGAAGGGCGGCAGACACACGCACCCCAGATGCGTTCTTTCGTCCTTGCGAACAGCCTCATCGTCACCTCGCTCGCCACGCTCGTCGCTTGCAGCGCCGGCTCCGACTCGTCCCCCACCAATGCTCGCGGAGTCGCCGCGCTGACCACGGGCGCGGTCGTCCCCGCCGACGCGACCCGCGCGGTGCTCGACGCCGTGAAGATCCTCGGCGCACGCGAAGGCATCGATCCGGAGGTCCTCGCGACGGCCGTCGTCGAGAACGTGCAGATCTACGGGCGCGGGGCGGTCGTCGCGCAGCTTTCGCAGCGGGTCGAGGGGCTCGAGGTGTTCCGGAGCGGCGTCGCGGTCGTGCTCGATCGCTCGATGAAGCCGCTCGCGATGACCGGCTCGCTCGCCCGCGCGATCCACCCGAAGCAGGAGGCGTCCTTCACGCTCGACGCCGGCGCCGCCATCGCCCGCGCCGTCCGCGCGATGACGGGCATCGACGCCCGCACGGTCACGGCGTCCAGACCGCGCGACGGTGAGTACACGGCCTACGCCGTCGCGCTCGATCCCACGCACGACAAGGTCGTCCAGAGCGCGCGCGCCAAGCGGGTGTGGTTCTCGGGCAAGCGGCTGCAGGCCTCGTACTACGTCGAGCTCGACGTCGCTTCGAAGAGCGGCGTCGACTCGTCGCTGCGCTCCTTCGTGATCGCCGCGGCCTCTGGTGAGGGGCAGGGCGCGGTGCTGTTCGAGCACGACCTCACCGCGCACGACGCGGGCACCTACCGCGTCTGGGCGGAGTCGTCCGGCACGTTCGCTCCCTGGCCCGGGCCGCAGGGCGCCCAGATCACGCCCCATCCGACGGGCATGGTCGACACCACTGTCGTGACCCCCCTCGCGTCGACGACCGTCACGCTCGAGAGCGCCGGCCTGAGCACCAACGATCCATGGCTCCTGCCGACCGCGACGACCACGGTCGGCAACAACGTCACCGCCTACGCCGATCGCATGTCACCCGACGGCCTCGGTGAGGGCGATCTGCAGCCGACGGCGACCGGTCCGCTCACGTTCGACTTCCTCTACGATCCCACCAGGAACCCGAACGCGAACGACACGAACACCAACGCGGTGTCGACGCAGCTGTTCTACGGCATCAACTGGCTGCACGACTGGTTCTACGACGCGGGCTGGGACGAGAAGTCCAAGAACCCGCAGGCCGACAACTTCGGCCGCGGTGGCGTCGGCAGCGACCGCATCCGCGTGGAGGCGCAGGACTACGCTGGTCGGAACAACGCCGACGCAACGACGCCGGCCGACGGCGGGATGCCGCGCATCCAGATGTACCTGTTCAACGGGCAGGGGCAGTCCTCGCTCACGGTCACCGCGCCGGCCTCGCTCGCGGGTGTGATGTCGACGCGCTCCGCGCAGTTCGGCCCCTCGAACTTCGATCTCACGGCCGCTGTGCTCGCGGTCGACGACGGCGAGGGCGTGAGCCCCACCGACGGCTGCGAGGCGTTCGTCAACGCGAGCGCCATCAAGGACAAGATCGCGCTCGTCGATCGCGGCAACTGCCCGTTCACGGAGAAGGTGCTCCACGCCGAGGCCGCCGGCGCTGCGGGCGTCATCATCGCGAACAACGAACCGGGCGGTTCGCCGTATCTCGGCGCGGCTACGGGCACGCTCGTGAAGACACCGACGCTCTCGGTGTCGCAGGCCGACGGAGCGAAGCTCCGGGCGGAGCTCGCGAACGGCCTCACCACGCGGATGAAGCGCGAGACCGCGCTCGACCGCGACGGCGGCCTCGACAACGCGATCCTCTCTCACGAGTGGGCGCACGTGCTCTCGAACCGTCTGATCGGCAACGGCAACGGCCTGATCAACGAGCAGGGGGGCGGGATGGGCGAAGGGTGGTCGGACTTCGTCGCGCTCATGACGATGCTCCGCAGCTCCGACGTCACCGCGGCCGCCGCGGCGAATTGGAACGGCACCTACGCCGTCGGCGGTTGGGTGCACGGTGTCGGCTCCGGCTCAGGGACCTACTTCGGCATCCGCCGCTACCCGTATTCGGCCGATCTCGGGAAGAACCCGCTCACGTTCAAGCACA
>JBKJQC010000330.1:0-2760 GCA_046593995.1 Polyangiales bacterium | reverse complement strand
CGACGACGATCTTGAAACCCTTCTGCCCGTCGACGATCTTCGCGATGAGGCCGAAGTCGTGGATCGCGGCGTACGCGCAGTCCTTCTCGCAGCAGCTGAAGGCGATCTTGAACTTGCGCGGCAGGGTCGCGGCGAGGGGGTGGCGGAGGAAGTAGCGGACGGTGGCCTCGAGGTAGGGCCGCACGTCGAACGCCTCGAAGCTCGCGATGCCGGCGTGGTCGCAGGTCGTGACGTTGCGGACCGAGTTGCCGCACGCCTCGCGCGTGGTGAGGCCCGCCTCGTCGCAGCGACGCATGGCCGCCTCGGCGTCCTTCATCTTGATGAAGTGCAGCTGGAAGTTCTGCCGGGTCGTGAGGTGCGCGAAGCCGCGCGAGTAGGTGTCGGCGACGTCGGCGATCGCCTCGAGCTGCTCCTTCACGAGGAGGCCACCGGGGACCTTCACGCGGAGCATCTGCACGTCGGCCTGACGCTGGCCGTACACACCGCGCGTGAGGCGGTAGCGACGGAACGCGTCGGGATCGATCTCGCCTTTCTCGAACGCTTCGAGCTTCGCGACGAACTCGTCGATGTCGCGGGGGTCGGAGAACCGGGGGATGAAGGGCTGCGGATTCGACATCGAAGACACTCCGTCGGAACGGCTGGTTCAGGTCTCGTCGGACGATTGACGACTGACGACTGACGACTGCGGGAGGAAGCCGAGCTCGCGGAGACGCGTGATCACGCGCTCGACGCCCTCGGCGATGGACATCTGGCTCGTGTCCAGGACGAGCTCCGGGCTCGTAGGCGCTTCGTAGGGATCGCTGATGCCGGTGAACTCCTTGATGTCACCGGCGATCGCCTTGGCGTAGAGCCCCTTCACGTCGCGACGGATGCACTCCTCGAGGGGAGGGGCCACGTGGATCTCGACGAAATCCGCGCCGATCAGCTGACGCGCCGAGTCACGTGTGACGCGGTACGGGGAGATGGCGGACACGAGCGCGAACACGCCGTTGCGCTGGAGGAGGTGCGCGACGAACGCGATGCGCGAGACGTTGGTCTCGCGATCTTCACGCGAGAAACCAAGGCCTTTCGAGAGGTGCGTGCGCACGACGTCGCCGTCGAGCGACTCGACCTTCTTCCCCTCTGCGAGGAGACGCGGCGCGACGGCCTCGGCCAGCGTCGACTTCCCCGCGCCCGAGAGCCCGGTGAACCAGAGGACCGCTCCTCTTTCCTTACGTGCCATCGTGAGTATCGTCTTGTTCGCAGATTTGGGTGGCGCCGTTCGCCAAAAGCGACATAGCGTTCGTTATCATGGAGGACAGGGTGGCTGCACGCAAGGGTGGGCTCGCCGAGGCGGCTGGCGCGCCGACGACCGCGCTCACGACTCGGCGGGGACGAGGGCGCGGAGCAGGCTCCGGCGACGACATCGGCGCCGCAGAGCTCGGCCGTCGCGTGGCGGACAACCTCCGCGCGAAGCGTAAATCGCGGGGAATGTCGCTCGACGATCTGGCCGCGGCCTCCGGTGTGAGCCGCGCGGCCCTCTCACAGATCGAGACCTACAAGAGCACGCCGACCATCGGCCTCCTCTGGAAGATCGCCGTCGGCCTCTCGGTCCCCTTCGCCGAGCTGGTCGGTGAGCCCCACGGCTCGGTGTCCGTCCTCCGCAAGAACGAAGCCCAAGTCTTGCGTTCGCTCGACGGCAAGATGGAGAGCCGACCGCTCGCTCCGGTCGGTACGACGCCGCTCGTCGAGCTCTACGATCTCCGCCTTGCCCCCCGCGCACAGCACGCCGCCGAGGCCCACGCCCGAGGCACCCACGAGGTCCTCGTCGTGCTGACGGGCGCCTGCCGCCTGCACGTCGACGGCGAGACCCACGAGCTCGCGGCGGGCGACTCCATCTGCTTCCCTGCGGATCGACCGCACACGTACGAGAATCCTGGCGGCAGCGAGGCGCGATATCACAACCTGATCACGTACGAACGCTGAAGCGGTCTAGGGTCTAGGGTCCAGGGTCTAGGGCCCGAGACGAGACCGGAGACGCGCGCGCCCTGCGTGTCGATACAAGGGTCCCAGCCCCCTGTTCGCCGGAGCGCGCCAACGCGTGCCGTGCACCCACGCAAGAGTGTGTCTCGCTCTCGTCTCGCACCCTGGACCCTAGACCCTAGACCCTAGACCTGGGTTTGACTTTGCCGATTCGGTCCGCTATCCCATCGCAGTGTCCGTTTCCACGAAGGCTGCCGATGCCATCGCCCTCGGGGCGAGTGACGTTCCGGCGCGGCCTTCGATCACGGGCTCACGTCCCGGCGCGAGCACATCTCTCGATCGTGTTTCGTTCTCCTTTGCGACGGCGGAGGGTGACCGGCTCGCCATCGAGACGGCGTCGCTGCACGTCGAGGCCGGGGAGTTCGTGTGTCTCGTGGGCCCGTCCGGCAGCGGGAAGTCCACGATCCTGAACCTCATCGCGGGCTTGCTGAAGCCGACCGAGGGGCGCGTGCTCGAGAACGGCGCGCCGATCAGCGGACCGAGCCCGCTTCGCGCGATGGTGTTCCAGGACGCGGCGCTCTTCCCCTGGCTCACGCTGCAGGACAACGTCGAGTACCCGCTGGAGCTCGCGGGCGTCCCGAAGAACGAACGTCGTACGCGGAGCGAGGAGTTGCTGCGTACGGTGCACCTCTGGCGCTTCCGCGACAGCTTCCCGCACCAGCTCTCCGGCGGCATGAAGCAGCGCGCGCGCTCGCGACGGATCCCGCCGTGCTCGTCCATCAAGAGCACGGCGGGATC
>JBKJQC010000248.1:0-2724 GCA_046593995.1 Polyangiales bacterium | reverse complement strand
GCGATGCGGTGGTCGCGAGCGATCTATTTGCGTGCGGCGTGATGCTGTGGGAGCTGCTCGTCGGCCGCCGGCTCTTTGCCGGCGATGGTGACTCCGAGACCCTCAGTCGCGTGCTCTTCGCGCCGATCGATCCCCCGAGCGCGCACGGCGGCGACGCGCGGCTCGACGAAGTCATCATGCGCGCCCTCGAGCGAGACCCATCGATGCGTCATGCATCGGCGCGGGAGATGGCGCTCGCGCTCGAGGCGGCCGTGCGTCCGGCACCCTCGGCCGAGGTCACGCAGTTCCTCGAGGAGCTACTCGGCGATGAGCTCCGCGCGCGCGCCGGGCGCGTGCGCGCCGTGGAGCGTACTGCCGTGCACCCGAAGGACGCGGACACGATCGTCGATGCGCCACCGCGACGGCGCGGCCGCGGGTGGCTCGTCCCCCTCGCAACGCTCGTGGTCGCAGGAGCAGCCGCCGCGGCGATCGCGGCAACGAGACGCGCGCCGCACGTACTGGCCGAACCCGTGGTCAGCTCGGCGGCGTCGCCGTCGTTCCCGTCGGCGGTCGCGTCGCCGCCGCCCGTCGTCCCGAGCGCACCCCCGAGCGTACTGGCGAGCGCATCGCCCTCGCCCTCGCCGACACCGAAGCGATCGCCGGTGTCAAAGACTCCCCCGCCCCCCAAGAAGTCGTGCGACCCTCCCTACCGCATCGACGAGCACGGGAAGAAGGTATGGATCCGCGAGTGTCTCTGAGGCTCCCGATCGCGACGCTCGCTCTGTTCGTCCTCTCTTCATCTCCCGCGCGGGCGGAGACCGAGAAGGATCGCTGCGCCGCAGCGTCGGAGTCCGGGCAGCAGCTGGCGATCGAGGGCAAGCTCGTGGCGGCGCGCGCGCAGTTCCTCGTTTGCGCGCAGGACGTCTGCCCCGCGCCGGTGCGCAAGGACTGCCTCGACGAGCTTGGGCTCGTCGACGCGCGGATGCCTACGATCGTGCTCTCGGCCGTCGACAGCGACGGGGGAGCGATCACCGACGCGACCGCGCGCATCGACGACGCGACGATCGCCAGGGTCGACGGCAAGTCGCTCGCGATCGATCCCGGCCCGCACGTCTTCCGCTTCGAGCGGGCCAACGGCGCGAGCGTCGAGGTCAAGGCGATCGTGGTCGAGGGACGCAAGCTCGATGCGGTGCGCGCGGTGTTCCCGGCGCCGAAGCAGCCACCGCCGCCGCCCGCGAAAGCCACCGTACGGAGCGGCGTCCCGACGCTCACGTACGTGTTCGGCGCAGTGTCGCTCGTCGGGTTCGCTGGCTTTGCCTACTTCGGGCTCGACGCGCTCGCCGACTCGCGCGATCTCCACGCGCGCAATCCGCGCGATTTCACCCACGACGATGTCGACACGCTCCGACGCAAGGTCCTCATCGCGGACATCTCGCTCGCCATCGGCGTGCTCGGTCTCGGCGCCGCGACGTACACCTACTTCACGCGCCCGGAGCTGGCACCGGCGCAGGTTTCGTTTCAGCCAGTCCGGGGCGGCGGCCTCGCGATGTTTGCGACATGCTTCTGATGACGATGGCTCGCCGCCTGCTCGCGATCGTTGCCCTCGTGGCGTCTGGTTGCTCGCTCGCGATCCGCACCGACGACCTCCACCCCGTCGACGCGCTCCCCGCCGCCGCCGACGCCGCCGACGCCGCCGGGCAGCCGGACACCCAGCTGAATTGTCCGCCGTCCACGGCGCCGTGCCCAAAGGCCTCCGCCGGGCGACCCCTCGTGCGCGTGGGGTGCTTCTGCATCGACGCGACCGAGGTCACCGAGCAGGACTACGCACAGTTCTTCGAAGCCGCGCAGATCAACATGCCGACGCTGCCCGCGGGCTGCGAATACAAGACGGCAGCCGGCCTGCGACCTTCGGCAGCGAACCCCGGTCCCGGATATCCCGCCCGCGGCGTCGACTGGTGCGACGCCGCAGCGTACTGCGCGTGGGCGGGCAAGCGCCTGTGCGGACGCGTGGGCACGGGTGGGTCGATCGGCTCGCTCGAACCGTGGGCGAGTGAGCTGCAGTGGGCGTGCTCCGCGGCCGGGCAGCGCAGGTACCCATACGGATCGGAGTTCCGCGCGGGAGCCTGCGCGGACGACACCAAGTTCCGCATCGTCGGCTCACCCGGGTGCGAGGGCGGCTACACCGGAGTGTTCGACCTGAGCGGCAATGTTGCCGAGTGGGAAAACGGCTGTCAGAGCACGTCGCCGGACGCCGAGTGCCGCACGCGCGGCGGCAGCGTGTACAACGGCGAGGGCGCCCTCCAGTGCACGACCAACACCATGGTGGCGCGGAAAAGTAAACTCGGTCCCGTGGGATTCCGCTGCTGCGCGTCGTAACGGGTCACCGCCCCGTGTCGCTCATCGCGTCGCGAGCAACATTGGTGGTGTTGATGCCACGGCTTGCTCGCGCGCGTCGTAGCGCCATCGGCCGACGCTCGGCAGAGTCATCGCTCACGGAGAACTGGCAGACGCCGACGCAGACGCCGACGCTGCTTCGTGTGCGTGGTCGCTACCGTGGGTATGCGAATGACAGTCGCTTCCGTGACAATGGTCGTGCGTGTGCTCGCCGCCTGCCGGCGCACTGGCAGCTGATTGCGGCGCTCCACAGGCGAGCGCGAAGACGGGAGAGAGAGCGAGTACGACGACGAACAGAGCACGCATGCGGTCTAGCGTAACGAATTCACCTCGGGGCGTCCTTTGCAAAAC
>JBKJQC010000139.1:0-5700 GCA_046593995.1 Polyangiales bacterium | reverse complement strand
ATGAACCACGTGGTCGCGCCTACCGACCCCGCGTGCGACGCGTCGAACCGCGCGCCCTCGACGAGCGAGTAGAGCGAGAACGAAGGGACGAGCCGGAGGATCAACCGCGCCTCGCCGCCGAGGCCGAGCCCGTGCGGTCCGCGGCCGGTCGTCGAGAGGACGGTGCCGGACAGGCCGACCGCGAACGCGTAGTCGCGCGGCGCCGCGGCGGGCGACTGCGTTCCGCTCTGCGCGTCGCTGCCCGGCGTGCCCGGGGGGCCTCCGCTCGGGAACGCACTCTTTGTGAAGTAGCTCGTCGTGGAGGGCGGGAGCGCATCGGGTCCGACCGCCGGATAGCCGTGCACGCGCACGAGGGAGATCGACGACCAAGGGATCGTACGCGTCTCGCCGTGCGGCAGGAGGATGACGACGTACTCGCCCGGCACCGTCTCCTGCACGACGCCGAACACCGAGCTCCCCGTCGTCAGCGTGACTTTTCCGGGGCCGGTCTGCGCGTACCCCGACCTCGTGACCACCAGGCTGCATACGACGAGCGACGCTGCGAGCGCGATCGGCGAGAGCGGCACGATCGACTTCATCCGTACCGTCATACGCAAGCCGCGTGCGCGGTGGAATGGACCGCGTCGCGCGCGCGTCGCACTGCGCCATCGAACGACCGCGACTGCGTCACGCGATCGCAGCTGCGACAATCCGCGCTCTCGCTCGTGTTCTTCGCCACGCTCGCGCTACCGCACGAGCGCACGCTTCCGGCTCCCCTGGAAACGCGGACCGACGCGCGCGAAAGAACTCGAATTGCGCGCGGCATCGAGTACATACCCCCCCCATGCGGTCACGGTTCACGCGTCGCGTGCAGGTGCAGACGGGGCTCTCGCTGGCGCTGCTTGTGGGCGTCGGCTCTCCTTCGTTGGCGTCCGCCTCCGACTTCGACGCGAAGACCGGCGTCGTCGTCTTCGCGCCGAACGCAGTGAAGACCTACGGCTTCGAGTCGGCCGCCGAGATCGCGGCGTCGAAGATCTTCACGACGAAGTGGGACAACGCGCAGTGGCCACCCAGCTTGCGCATGACGCCCGCGACCGCGGCGACCGTCGAGCCCTTCCTCACGACCGCCCCCGCCGACGCGATCCAGGGGACGCGCGCGCTGCGCGTCGGCAGCCTCGGCACGGCAGCGTCCGTCGGCTTCGCCATCCTCGATGACGCACTCTTCGCGCAGCTCGCGTCATCCCGCGTCGAGATCGCGATGTGGGGGCGCGGCGACGGCACCCCGCCGTCGATCGTCGTGCAGTACGCGAAGCCCGAGTGGTCGCTCGAGAGCGGGTTCGACTTCGCGAGCGTCAGCGCGATGCGCACCGGCCGCGAGACGACCGACGGCTGGATCGAGTACACGACCGGCCCGATCGACGGCTCGGTGTGGGGCGCGCCGATCCGCGCGCTCGTCCTCGCGCCGTCGTCGCAGGCCCCGAAGCAGACGTCGTTCCTCGTCGACGCCGTCGAGATCAAGAAGGCTCCCGGCTCGCTCCAGGCCGCGAACGCGTGCACGCAGCTCGACGTCGAGACGACGTGCGGCGCCGGCGGCGACTGCATGTACGGACACTGCGTCTCGTCGACGGTGACGTGGGGCGCGCTCCCGACGCCGGCGCACCGCGTCGAGTTCGCCGAGCGGTGGATCACGCTCGGCGCACGCATCATCGGCGATCGCGCGTCGAGCGAGTTCGGTCGCACGACGTTCACTCCGGCGGCGCGGGACCTCGCGAAGTACGCGCTCTCCTCGCGTCAGTTCTTCGGTGGCATCAACCGACTGGTCAACGGCCTCCGCGACAACCACACGAGCTTCGGGTCGCCGCCTGCCGGCTTCAACACCTTCTCGCCGATGGTCTTCTACGGCTGGTCGGGCGCGCTGCACGCGTGCTTCGGCGTCGTCGAGAAGGATCTCCTCGGCGGCGGCCTCGGCTTCGGGGTCTTCCATGCCGGCGACAAGCCGATCACCGGCGTGCCGCTGAAGCCCGGTGACGTGCTCGTCGCGATCGACGGCAAGGATCCGAAGGAGTGGGCCGACGCGGTGATGCCCGGCGTCGATCGCACCTCCCCGAACGATCCGCGCGCCGCGATGGCGGCCATGGCCGAGAACCTCGCAGCCGTGATCACGTCCCGTGCGCGCAACATCACCATCGCGCGCTGCGCCTCGGCGACTGCCTGCAAGGACGCCGACAAGACCGAGATCACGATCGACGTCGCGGGGAAGATGTACCCGCAGCTCGCGGAGAACGGCGGCTTCGGCGACATCGACTACTTCGGCTGCTCGCCGCGCTTCAAGGACTCGGTCTCGGAGATCGTGCCGCTCGGCCAAGGCGAGGACGACGTCACCGCCGAATCGAAGGACGGCATCGTCAACGTGCAGTTCGACGGCTTCAGCGGCGACGGTGGGTGGAAGGGGAAGTTCAGCGAGGTCTTCGACGCGAAGCCCGCGATGGTCGTGATGGACACGCGCCTCGGCAACGGCGGCACCGGCGACAACGTCGAGC
Organism: Polyangiales bacterium; assembly: GCA_046593995.1. Classification (GTDB taxonomy): domain Bacteria; phylum Myxococcota_A; class Polyangia; order Polyangiales; family JADJMO01; genus JALHOE01. The sequence goes on along the minus strand of JBKJQC010000139.1, from coordinate 3,181 downwards.
ACCTGCTCCACCTGATGCGCGGCAAGGACGAGCCGATCGGTTTCATCACCGTGGTCAACGGCGCGTACGACGATCCGACGCCTGCCGACATCTTCACGACCTGGGAGCCGTGCGTCACCGGCGGCGACGCGGGCTTCAGCTTCAAATGCGCGTTCGGCGCCTGGGGCTTCTTCTCGAACCTCGACGCGCCGACCGGTGCGGGCTCGAAGGTCGCCTGGATCAACACCCAGGACGTCTCGGCGAACGACTACATGCCGCGGCTCCTCAAGGGTCGGAGCAAGCTCCGCATCTTCGCGCCGCACCCGACGTCCGGCGCCTTCGGTGCGGTCACGTCGTTCTCCCCGTTCATGACCAACTTCGGCGGCGGCAGCATCCAGTACCAGGACAGTCGCTTCGCGCCGACCTACGGCGACTTCTCCGCCGCCCGGTGGGAGAGCGGCAACGGCGTCGAGCCCGATCAGGTCATCGCGCAGAAGATGTCGGACGCGCTGCTCGGCAAGGACACGATGATCGAAGCAGCCCACGCGTGGCTCCGGAGCGCGCAGTGAGCGCGCGCGTTTGCGAGCGTGAAGACGCGAGCGTGAAGATGACCACCATGAGCACCCGTCGCTTTTCGCTCCTCGCCGTCCTCGCGCCGCTCCTCGTCGCGGTCGGGTGTGGCTCGTCCGTCGAGCCGCAGCCGCATGCGCACCCGGCCCCGGCGCCCGCCGCGGTGGAGAACGACGCCGGCGTCGCGCCGCGCTCCCTCAAGACCGGGTCGCTGCTGCCGTACTCGCCGCAGAACCTGCTCCTCGACGTGACCTTCCGCGAGGGCGGTTGGGGCCACTTCAACTCCTTCTACGACGGCAACTTCAACCCGCTCACGACGCCGTCGCGCATCTTCAGCGACTCGCCTGGCGGCGTCGGCGCACCCGTCGGTGTCTTCAAGGATTCGAGCGCGACCGACGAGAAGTCGAAGGCGCTCGTGTCCCTCGCCTCGTTCCTCGGGGGCAAGGGTCCGTTCGTCGCGCACGTCTGGGTCTCGCGGAGCAACGTCGCGGGCGCGCCCGTCGAGCTCCCGAACGATCCGCTCTACTTCCGCGCAGCGGTCGCCGGAGACGTCGGCAGCACCGCCAAGGGGTGGGACCTCCAGCAGAAGACGACGCGGGTCCACGGCGCGCGCACGTGGGTCCTCTACGAAGCGAAGATCATCGACAACCTCCCGAGCGGGTTCTTCGTCATCCGCTTCGGCCGTCTCGGTGGTCAGTACATGGTCACCGCGCCCGAGGTCGTCCCGCTCTCGCTGCTCCCCGCTGGAGACGCGAAGATGTCGGGCGAGCTCCCGGCCGTCGCGCGCCCCGCCCTCCCGGAAGAGATCGCTGCCGCGGCGGCGTACGCGCGTCAGCCGATCCAGCTCGGTCTGCCGAAGGTTCCGCGCGTCGTGCCGGGCAAGCACGTCGATGGACTGCAGCCGCTCGTTCCGTGATCGGGCCGTGATCGGGCGTTCCGTGAGCCTGGGCGTGCGACACTACGCGCCTTCCATGCCGCGACGCCTCCTCGTGTGCTCGATCGTCGCGGGAGCCGTGTGGGCGTCCACGCTCGCCGCATCGTCGGCGGTCGCGTCCGAGCTCGACGCGTCGGGCAAGCTCCGCTCGGTCGTCCCCGGCGCGAAGAGGATCGATCTCGATCGTCCGTCGAGCATTGCGTCCGCCGCGGGCGGGCAGCTGCTCCTCACGTCATGGCAGGTGAGCGGTCGCGACGTGCAGCTCGTCACGTCGACGCCTGATCCGACGAAGCTCGCAGCGCGGATCATCGCGGACGCCGATGCGGTCGAAGGGCAGGGCGCGCTCCGACTCGGCGTGCGCCCGACCGACTCGACGACGGGCGTCCTGATCCCGGGCGCGTGGCTCGCGTCGGTCGGACGGCGGATCGAGCTCACCTACTGGGCGAAGAGCGAAGGCGGCACGCCGTATCTCACCGCCGGTTGGTCGACGCAGAAGCCGTTCGGGACCGACTTCGTCGAGCTCGTCGCGGTGCGGACGGGGCGCGAGACGAGCGACGGGTGGACGGAGTTCACGACCGGGACGATCGACACCGAGATCTGGGGCGTCCCGCTGTCCGGGATCCACATCGCCGTGTCGTCGTCGGTGACGAGCGGCGGCTTCCTCCTCGACGGGATCGAAGTGGCGCCGCGCGCGGGGACGACGGTCGCGCCGAACGCGTGCACGCAGCAGGACGTCGACGAGGTGTGCGGCGCCGAAGGGGACTGTCAGTACGGCCACTGCATGCCGGGATACGCCGCGTGGGGCCCGCTCCCGCCGCGACAGCACCGCGAGCAGCTCGTCGCGCGCTGGGTCCACCTGGCGCGTCACATCCAGGGCGATCGCGCGGCCACTGCGAACGCAGCCGCGCTCGAGAAGGAGGGGCCCGCCCTCGCTTGGTACGCGCAGGGCTCCCGTCCGTTCTTCGCCGGCGTGAAGCGGCTCGTGAACCAGCTCCGCGATCAGCACACGCACTTCGGCTCGCCGAACGCCGCGCTCTTCTACCCTCTCGCGCACGGCGGCGGATCCGCCTCGGTCGGCGCGTGCTTCGGACCGGGACGTCACGACCTCCTCGCCGCACCTGGCGCTGCCGGTGGCCGCGGCGAGCTCGGGTACATCGTCTATCGGGCGAACGAGACACCTCCCTCCGGTGTGAAGCTCCTCCGCGGAGACGCCCTCACGAAGATCGACGGTCGACCGCCCGCCGAGTGGGTGCGCGACGTGTGGGGTGGCCTCGCGGGCTCGCTCCCGAACGATCCGAGCGCCGACCTCGCCTGGTCCTCCACCGGTCTCGCGTGGCTCATCGAGCGGCGTGCGAGCTCGATCGAGATCACGCGCTGCAAGTCCGAGACGCAGTGCTCCGGCGAAGGTCGCGAGGTCGTCCAGGTCGACGTCGCGAACCCGATCTACGAGAAGATCCGCGGCACCGGCTCGGTCGGCCCGCGCACGGGCAACATCGGGTGCGGCATCCGCTTCAAGAACTCGCTCGACAAGTTCGCGCCCAACGTCCGGGGCGAGAACACCGTCTCCGGGCAGATCATGCGCGGTGACGTGCTCGCGGTGCAGTTCGACGGCACCTACGGCCTCGAGCAGTGGTCGTCGTCGATGGTGGCGCTCTTCCCGACGGCGTCGCCGCCGACCAAGGTCCTCTTCGACGTGCG
>JBKJQC010000121.1:0-10463 GCA_046593995.1 Polyangiales bacterium | reverse complement strand
GAGCGCCTGCGCGATGGACTGCGGCAGCTCGCAGGCGCTCGAGATCGCACAAGAGACTCGCACGCGGCGAGTTCGGAACCGCCGAGGCGACGGGCTGCTTGGCGGAGCTTCGCGCGGCCACGGGGTCCGTGACGGCGAACGCCGCGGCCGCGCCGAACCGTACGTGCTGGATGAAGTCGACCCCCGTCACGAGCTCCATCGTGAAGAAGGTCTGCGCGCCCTCCGCATGCAGCTCGTGGAGCGCGACGAGGTTCGGGTGCGCGACGTCCGCGAGCGCGCGGAACTCGCTCTTGAAGCGGAACAGCGCCGCCGCGTCCATGCGCCGCATCGTCTTGAGCGCGATGTGGGGCGAGCTCCGCCGCTCCGTGTCGATCGCTTCGAAGACGACGCCCATGCCGCCTTCGCCGAGCCTACGGACGACGGTATAGCGCGATCCGAAATGATCGCGGTCGGTCGGTTCACCCATTCTCACCCCCCCTCGCGACGCGCAGCATAGCGCCCGCTGCGCGACGGCACCGACCTCGGATCGCGAGAGGCAGGTATGGTGACAAATGCCGGTCTCCACGGGGGAACCGGCCCAGCGCTACGAGCTCGGGCGCCCTCTGGGCTCCGGCGGATTCGGCGTCGTGCCAGGAAGCGTTCGATCGGGAGCGTGGCATGCACGTCGCAATCAAGCGTCTCGCTCGTCTCGAGAGGTCGTCGCGAGGTTGGGGAGCGACCCTGGGCGAAGTGACGTAATGACAATGTCATTCGGAGTGTTAGAGTCGGTGAATGACCGCAGCCGTCAAGCGATCTGCTCGCCCTCGCGAGACGCTCAACATTCGCATCCGCGCAGAGGAGCGGAGCTTGATCGACCGTGCGGCGAAGGCGCGCGGTACGAGCCGCACTGACTTCATCCTCGATGCCGCGCGTCGGGCCGCCGAAGACACGCTCCTCGAGCGTGCGCTGATCACCGTCAGCCCGCGTGCATACGCCGAATTCCTCGACCGGCTCGATGCACCCGCGAAGCCGAACGAGCGGCTCCAACGCACGATGTCGATGGCCGTGCCGTGGAAAGCCGACTGATGTTGTCGGCACCGGAGCCCCTGGCTCCGCAGCACGCGACCGACGGCTTCTCTTCCGGCGAACCCTCGCTCGACCTCTGGCTCGCACGTCGCGCAAAGGCGAACCAGATCAGCGGAGCAACCCGAACCTTCGTCGTCTCCGAGTCCGGTTCGGTAGTGGCCTACTACGCTCTCGCCTCGAGTGCGGTCGCTGTCGCAGCGACCGCGGGTCGGTTTCGCCGCAACATGCCCGACCCCATTCCCGTCGTCGTGCTCGCACGACTCGCCGTCGCCACGACCCATCAGCGGCTGGGCATTGGCTGCGCCCTCTTTCAGGATGCGGCCCGGCGCGTGATCCATGCAGCCGAGGCCATCGGCATCCGCGGCCTGATCGTTCACGCAATTTCCGACCGCGCCGCGGGGTTCTACCGAAGCCTGGGGCTCGGCCCATCGCCGCTCGACCCGATGATCCTCATGGTCACACTCAACGACCTCCGCGCCAGCGTTCGATGATGTGTCCTACTGCGCGTTGTGGGCCGCGCCGCGGCTCAGGGCCACCGTGATCCGAGAGGGACGCGTGCTCGTCGAACGGGACATGCGCGCGCGTCGAGCCTTCGAACGAGACGCCCTCCGCGAGTGGTTCGACTTCCGGCCGACGTGGGAGCACATGCGCCGTCGCATGCTCGAGCGGTGGAGCCATGGGTGAGGCGCAGCTCGATCTCCTCGAGCGGCTCCTCGCCCGACTCGACGAGTATGCAGCGACCATCACCCGCCCTCGCGGGTCTACCGCTTGAGCATGCCGCTCGCGAGCAGTCCGCCGAGCACACCGAGGATCGCGACGAGCAGGAGCGCGAGCTTCGTCGTGATACCGGAGCCCTTCTTCTCGGGCGCGGACGCGGCTGCAGCGGCGCTCGTCTCGAGGATGGCGACCTGCGCAGGGGCCAGCGCCGCGGGGCCACTGCCACCGCCGCCACCGCCGCCGCTGCCGGCGTGGAGGTTGTAGACGGGCTCGACGGACACTGGTGGGTCGTCACCGTCCTCGAGCGCGGACAGATCGCCGGCCGACGGGAGGTTCGCGATGCCGCGCGACGCGACGCGCGGATCGGGGCTCGCCGCCCACGCGCCGAGCGGCGACGACGCGATGCCCATCGGTCCGACGTCGAGCGCGCGCGAGCCGGCGTGTCCCGTCCCCGTCTGCAGCGACTCGAACTGGAAGACGGCCTGGTCGGCCCACTGGAGGAACTGCTCGACGCCGGTGCCGCGCTGGTTCTCGCGGTCGCGGCGCTTGTGCTCCATCGCGCTGTTGACGAGGTCTCCGATCTCGAAGTCCGAGACCGGGTGCTGGCCGAAGCGATAGAGGAAGGCGTTGAGATCGGAGCCGAGCTCGCGCGACGTCTGGTGGCGCTGGTTCGGATCGCTCGCGAGCGCGCGGGCGAGGATGGGCTCGAGCTCCGGCGGCACGTCGGGACGCAGGCGCGTGATCGGCGGGATGATCGCGCGCTGGACCATCTGCACGGTCTCGAGATCCGTCTTGCCGAGGAACAGTCGCTTCCCGGCGAGCAGCTCCCACAGCATGATCCCGATCGCGAAGATGTCGGCGCGATGATCGACCTCTTGTCCGCGGGCGGCCTCGGGCGCGAGGTAGCTGAACTTGCCCTTGATGATGCCGGGCTCGCTCTTCTCGAGCTGCGTGTGCGCCTTCGCGAGGCCGAAGTCCACGATCTTGATCTCGCCGTGGCGCGTGATCAGCACGTTCGGCGGTGACATGTCGCGGTGGACGATGGCGAGGTGATCGCCGTGCTCGTCGAGGAGCCCGTGCGCGTACTGGAGGCCCTTGCACAGCTCGACGGCGATGTAGCAGGCCTCTTCGACGGGGAAGGGGCGGTTCACCGCCTTGAGCGTGTCGATGATGCCGCGGAGGTTCGCCCCGTCGACGAACTCCATGACGATGAAGTACGTGCCGTCGCCGACGCCGATGTCGAACACCTGGACGCAGTTCGAGTGCGAGAGGCGCGCGGAGAGCCGCGCCTCGTCCAGGAACATCTTGATGAACGACTCTTTCGTCGCGAGGTGCGCGAGGACGCGCTTGATCGCGACCTGCTTCTTGAACCCCTGGAGGCCGAGAGCTTCGGCCTTGAAGACCTCCGCCATGCCGCCGGATTCGAGGCGGTCGATGACGCGGTATCGCTGGTCGGAGGCCATTGCTGTTCGGGCTCGCTGCTGCTCGGACTACTCGATGGTCGCACGGTTCGCACCCTTCCCGCTGAGGTGAGGCGCGGGAGATGTCGCCGAGCGTGCTCCCCGCAGATTCCCATCCGGCAATCGAGGGGTCAAGCTCGTGACGGACGCGCGCGCTCGTCACCTTCCCGTCATGTGCCGGCTCGCTCGACGCCGCCGCTTCGTGAGCGCTTCGTGAAGCGCGTCGTGAAGCGCGTCGCGAAGCGGATCATGCAGAACGGGCGCAGCGGAACCCGATGTACGGCTCGCGCGCCGACGGCGGCCTGCGGTCCCGCGAAGCGCCGCGGATCATCGGCATCGGGTGGCGGAACGAGCCGCCACGGACGACGCGCATCGTTCCCGATGGCGGCCCCTGAGGGTTGCCGACGGCGCCGGGGGGGAACTGCTCCGCCCAGAAATCCGAGACCCACTCCGACGCGTTTCCCGCGAGGTCGAGCACTCCCTCCGGGGTCGCGCCGGACGGGAAGCTCCCGACGGGAGAGAGCCCCGCAAACCCATCGGTTGGATCGGCGACGCCGAGGAGCACCTCGCCGGTCGGGAGGATGACCGAGCCGACGTCGAAGCTCCCGTGGTTCGCGAGCTTCGGGTTCGGGAACATGCCCCAGGGATACCGGCGCGGAATGGGGACCGGTTTACTCGGCGGGACGGCGTCCGGCTGGATCTTGTCGGGGCCTCGCGCGGCGCGCTCCCACTCGGACTCGGTCGGCAGGCGCCCGCCCCGCCACGCGCAGTACTTCGTCGCGTCCTCCCAGCTCACGTGCGTCACCGGCAGCTCGTCGCGATCGAACTTCGGCTCGCCCACCGTGAACGTCGGCGAGGAGCACTCGGCCGCGAGCACGCAGCGCCGATACGCGGCCACCGTCACCTCGGTGCGGTCGAGGAAGAACCTCTCGAGGTGCACCGTGTGCGCCCACAGCGAGTAGCCGAACGGGTAGTCGCTACACAGGTCCCCCAGCGGATCCTGCCGACAGAGGTCGCGGGCCCACTCCACCTCTTGCACCCCGGTGCCGACCTGGAAGGCGCCGCCCGCGAGGATGACCATGCCCTCCGGCGCGGGCTTCAGCATCACCGCACCCGCACCGGAAGACGCTTCTTTCTCCGCGTCGAGGGGCGGCGCCGGGGGGGGCTTCGCCGGCGCGTTGCCGAGCGAGAGCAGCGCGAGCGCGACGGAGAGGGGGAGAGATGCGCGCATCGGACGATCGTCCAGTTGTGCGTGACGAGCTGCGTCACGCCGAAGAACGTGCCCCGGAGCATCGCATGAACGCCCTCCGTCGCGAACCGCTGCGCTAGAGTTCGCGGAACCCCGATGCGCTTCCTTACGCTCCTCCGCCTCGCGCTCCCGCTCGCTTTGGTCTCGGTCTCTGCGGTCGCGTCCTGCAGCTCGGACGCCGAGCCGACCGCGAACGCGCCCGCCACGCAGAAACCGAAGGCGCCGGAGCCAGCGTTCTGGGGGCCGGACTGCGATCCGCTCGTGCCGGAGCACTGCGGCTTGCCGTTCCCGTCGAACACCGCGCTCGTCGACGACGCGACGACGCCGACGAAGAAGCGCGTCGCGTTCAAGTCCGGCGCGCTGCCGCGGTGGAAAGGTAACGTCACGAACCCCGCGCCCTGGAACGACAGCGACGGGTTCTCGGCGGGCGCGACGCTGCTCACGTACCTGTGGCGCGCGACGGTCACCGGGCTCCCCACGCAGGACACGCTCGAGACCTCGATCGCGAAGACGTCGAAGACCATCGTGATGGACGCCGAGACCGGCGAGCTCGTCCCGCACTGGAGCGAGATCGACATGCTCCCGCGGCAGGACGAAGAGCGCATCTTCATGGTGCGCCCGGCCGTCCGGCTGAAGGACGCGACGCGCTACATCGTCGCGATCCGCGGTGTCGTCGATCCGGAAGGGGACGCGGTCCCGCCGTCTCCCGCGTTCGCCGCGCTCCGCGATGGCGGCAAGCTCGATCACCCGACCATCGAGCCGCGTCGCGCGCTCTACCAGGACATCTTCGACCGGCTCGCGAAGCACGGCATCGACGAGAAGAACCTCCAGGTCGCGTGGGACTTCACGACCGCGAGCCGCGACAGCAACACCAAGTGGCTCGTGTCGATGCGCGACCAGGCGCTGGCGATCGTCGGCGATCAGGGGCCCGAGTACACGATCACCAAGGTCGAAGAGGATCCGAGCGAGAACATCAAGCGCAAGATCACCGGTCTCATGAAGGTGCCCTACTTCATGGACAAGACCGCCAACACCATCAAGCCCGAGGCGAACATCCCCGATCCCGTCGGCAGGCTGACGTTCGGCGAGGACGAGCTCCCGAAGCAGAACGGGTTCCTCGAGTTCCCCTTCACCGTCTGGATCCCGCACTCCGCCACGAAGACGCCGGCGCCGCTGATCCAGAACGGGCACGGTCTCCTCGGCGGTCGCGAAGAGGGCGGCGGCGGCTACCTCGCGAAGTTCGCCAACACGTACAACTACGTCGCCTTTGCGGTCGACTGGTGGGGGATGGCGAGCGAGGACTTCCAGGCCGTGAGTGACACCATCGTCGCCGACATCGGCGGCTTCCGCGACGTCGTCGATCGCCAGCACCAGGGCCACATCAACAAGCTCCTCGCGATGCGCATGATGAAGGGCCGCTTCAAGGACGACCCCAACGTGCAGTTCGACGGGAAGAGCGCGATCGATCCGACGCAGGGGTGCTTCTACCGCGGCGATAGCCAGGGCGGGATCTTCGGCGGCACGTACATGGGCATCTCCACCGACGTCACGCGCGGTCTCCTCAGCGTGCCCGGGGCGCCGTACTCGATCCTGCTCGACCGCAGCGTCGACTTCACGCCGTTCCACTTCTTGCTCGGCCTCCCCTACGACACCGATCACGACGTCCATCTCGTGCAGGGCCTCGTGCAGATGCTCTGGGATCGCACCGAGCCGAGCGGCTATCTCCCGTACGTCACGAAGGACATGCTCCCGAACACGCCGAAGCACGAGGTGCTGATCCACGTCGCGATCGGCGACTTCCAGGTGACGCCGCTCGGCGCGCACTTCATGGCGCGCGCGACGGGCGCGAAGCTGATGAAGCCGTACGCGCGACCCGTGTGGGGCATCCCCGAGCAGGCCTATCCCTACGCGGGCTCGGGCATCGTCGAGTTCGACACCCAGGCGCCCGAAGCCCCGAAGGAGAACATCCCGCCGGAGAAGAAGGGCGACGATCCGCACGGCGTGATCCGCAGCCTGACCGCTGCCCAGAAGATGGCCGACGCCTTCTTCCGCACCGGCCAGATCACCGCGACCTGCACGGACAAGTGCGATCCGGAGTGACGTGACGTGAGAGGTCCAGGGTCTAGGGTCTAGGGTCTAGGGTCCAGGGTCACTGCGCGAGAGACGTGACGAGACGAGAGACGAGAGCCGGGCTCGGACTCGGACTCGGGCTCGGGCATGACGAGACGCGACGACCTCTCGTCTCGCTCTCGGGCTCTAGACCCTAGACCCTAGACCCTAGACCCTGAATCCTAGACCCTTTATCCATTGACACACCTGCGGACGCCATGTAGGTCGACGGCGCACCCTCGGCGCCGTCGGCGGATCCTCCCGGATTCTCGTGGTCGGCGCCTTTCCGATTCCCACGAATCTGGAGCTCCGACCCATGCGCACCGTCAGCCTCGCCGCCCTCGCCGTCTCGTTCGCCTTCTCGACTCTCGCCTGCGCGGTGACGCCCGAGGTGGCCGGCGACGATCCCTCCGACGGTGACGTCGAGGACAGCGAGGCCGCGGTCTCGATCGAGAGCACCTCGACGTTCTTCACCGCTCGGCAGGACATGCGGAAGTGCATGTACCCGATGTGCGGTGGTTGGTGGGTGAAGCGGGTCAACAAGACCACCACGAAGTGCGCGAACGGCCGCTGGGAATCCGAGTGCTACGTCTCCGAGATCGATTGGTCGTCGGCCGGGCTGACGTCGGAAGACGCCTACGCCGGTGATGCGGTCCTTCGCGGAACCATCGGCTCGCTCGTTCACCCGGTCGGCACGTTCGGCGTCTTCAAGGCGACCGAGGCGTGGACGGCCGCCACCGCAGGGACCCCCAGCGGCTCGTTCTACCGCGTCACCGACACGAAGATCCGCTGCGTGCGCGCGCCGTGCTTCTCGCTCGCGGCGGACAAGCTGAACACCACGACCGGGCGCGTGCTGTCGTCGCTCTCGGGCGCGCAGGCCGAGGCCGCGTCGAAGTACGTCGCGGACTCCTCGATCATCGCGACCGGCACCGTGAAGGTGACGAGCGGTGGCGGGCGCGCCCTCGCCGTCAGCCAGGTGTGGACGCGCGTTCAGCCGAAGGTAGATCCGTCGCTCGCCTGCGTGACGGACGCCGACTGCACGCGTACCGCGGCGCCGACGGCGGTGTCGTCGACCGACGAGTGCTACTGCACGTTCTGCCCGACCACGGTCATGAACGTGACCACGGCGGACGCGAACGCCGAGACGATGCAGAAGTTCTGCAGCGACTTCCGCCTGACCTGCCCGCAGGTGAAGTGCATGGCGCCCCCGCCCGTCGCCTGTGTGAGCGGCGCGTGCGTCGGCGTCGTGAACTGACCTGCTTCAGAACCCAGCGCTGTCGAGATCACTCCTCGGCTCGGGCGCGTCGCTCTTCGTCTCCGCGACGACGGGCGCCGCGGCCGCGGGCCGTGCCTTTGCCGCTTTCGGGTCCTGATCGCCAGCGGGCTTCGGTGCAGCGACCTTGGGTTGCAGCTTCGGCTCCGTCTTCGGGACCAGCGCGAGCGTCGGCTTCGGCGTGACCGAGGTCGTGTCGAGCGCGAGCTTCGGCTGCTCGGTGCGCTTCGGCTTCGAATCGAGCGGCTCCATCACCGGCGGCGCGGGAACGACGACGGGCCGAGGCGGTGTCGCGACCGCGCTCTCGCCCTGCGCGGTCTTTGCCGGCGACTGCAGCGCAGGGGCATTCTGGATCTGCGCCGCCGCCTGGCCTTGGCTGCGCGGGCCGCTCGCGACGCCGATGATGCGCGTTGCAGCGAACGCGATCGAAGCGGCGACCGCGAGGCACCCGACGGCGAGCGGCCAGGTGCTGGCGACGCGCCCCGCGCTCGGCGAGGTCGCTGCGACGCGCGCACCGGTGACGCTGGTGCGGCTCTTCCGACCGATGAACCCTCGCTCGAAGTCTTCCTCGCTCAGATCGAGGAGCACCGGACGGAGCGAGGGCTCGTCACGCTTCGCCGGTGGTCGAACCGAGACCGGCGCGACGGGGTAGCGACGCTCCGGCGGAGGGAGCGGCTGGGGGACGGGACGAAGGCTCTTGGGAGGAGGAGGCGGCTTCATCGTGGTTGGGAACTTCCCGATTGCAACGCACGGACCGCGTACGAACGCCGCGCGGCCGAGGGGCCGCGGCTTCGATCGACACGCGCCCGATCGCAGCGCGCCGTTCGTGGCGTGTTCGAACGGTGCGGCCGCACCTGCGCGCACGCTCTAGCTTCGCTCGCAGTGTGCGCGACCGTGCTCAGCGCGCCACGCGAGCCGGTCTCCGCTCGTTTCGGCGCGCGCGTGATCGCTACCGTCTCGTCGCGACGGCGTGGCGCACGCTGCGAAGCGAGCGTCGGACGCGCGGACACGCTCGCGCGTCGACCACGGTAGAGGTCGCGACGCGAGAGCTCGGGAAGCTGGCGGCGTCGAGATCGTCCGCGTGCGCGTTTCTTTGCGCGATCGCCTGCGAAGACACACACTTGTAGTGCGCGTCCTCGGCCGTTGGGAGGTCCATGCGCATCTGTCCGCTGCTCGTGCTGTTCGCCACCGTCTCGTGCGTCGCTCCGACGCGCGACGAGCCTTCGTCGCTCGACGACGCCGGGCTGGCCGACCGGGACGCGGCGGCAGCTGACGGTGCGAGCAGCGAAGACGCGAGCGTGGCGCCGGACGACGACGAGCTCGTGGCGGACGCGTCCGTCGAGCCGATCGCAGCGGCGGATGCAGGGGTCTCGAGCGACGCGGCCGCGACGCATGCCGGTGCGTGTCCCGCGGACATGGTGCTCGTCGAGGGGCGCTACTGCCCGGACGTGATGCACATCTGTCGGCGGTGGGTCGATCCCCCGGGACGGTTCCACGAGTTCCGGTGCGCGGAGTACGCGCCGTCGGTCTGCAAGTCGAAGCAGCGGAAGCGACTCCGCTTCTGCATCGACCGCGACGAGTACACGGCGCCGGGGGAGGCGCTTCCGCAAGTGAACCACTCGTGGACGACCGCAAAGAAGAAGTGCGAGTCGTTCGGCAAGCGTCTCTGCCTCGAGTCGGAGTGGCAGTTCGCGTGCGAGGGGGAGGGGATGCGTCCCTATCCCTACGGCTTCGTGCGTGACTCGAACGCGTGCAACATCGATCGCGAGAACATCGTCGGGAAGACCGCGCCGGTCGACTATCGGGAGCCGGCAGGCTCGCACGACGCTTGCGTCTCTCCGTTCGGCGTGCGCGACATGAGCGGCAACATCGAGGAGTGGGCGAGCATCGACGGCGCGACGTTCAAGGGCGCACGCTCCACGATGAAGGGCGCGTGGTGGCTGCCTGGACGGAATCACTGCCGCGCACGGACACTCGGTCACGGTGAGATCTATTTCGGCCCGCAGATCGGGATCCGTTGCTGCAAGAACGTTCCGTGACGCTTGCGCACGAGCTCGCCGCTGCGGCCTCTCGTCCGCACTGCACACACGTGCACGCGGGTTTCGGCTTTGATCCACGCACCGACGCATGTATGACCGCCCGCTCTTCAGGATCCCTGGGAGCGGGGGTGTTGCGCCGTGCAGTGTCGTTGGGTCTTCGCCATTGCCGTGACGTTCGCGCCGCTCTTCGTGAGCGGGTGCAACGCGCGGAGCGAAGCCAGCGCGGCGGGGCTGCTCGAGACCCGCACGTTCGCGCGTGAGTCCGTGACGACGAACATGAACGCGAACGCGCAGGCGAACGCGAACGCGCAGGTGAACGCGAACGCGCAGGCGAACGCGAACGCGAACGCGCAGACCGCGACGCCTGCGGCTTGTCCGGCCGGGATGGCGCTCGTGTCGGGGATGCACTGCCCCGTCGTGGAGCACAGATGTCTCCGCTGGCTCGATCCGCCCGGCAAGTGGCGGTTCTTCCGCTGCGCCGAGTACGCGAAAGAGGCCACCTGCAAGGGGGAGCGCGTCGAGAAGCACTTCTGCATCGACGTCGACGAGGC
>JBKJQC010000024.1:0-8136 GCA_046593995.1 Polyangiales bacterium | reverse complement strand
CGCGCTCGCCGCGCTGCGCGACCCTGAAGACGGTCGTCAGCTCGTCCGGGTGCTTCGCGACCAGCAACGCGGCGAGCTTCTGCATCGTGGCAGCGATCGTCCCGCCGTCGACCGTCGGCTCGATCGCCGCCACGACGTGGAACCCTTTCGACCCCGTCGCCATCGGCGCGGTCTCGAGCCCGTACTCGGCGAGCGCGTCGCGGGTGATGTAGGCGGCACGTCGCACGAGCGCGAGCGCGCCCGGCGGCGGATCGAGGTCGACGACCAGCCGATCGGGCTTGTCGACGTTCGGTACGCGCGCCGTCGTGACGTGCAGCTCGATCGCGCCTTGGTTCCCGAGATAGGGGAGGTGCTCGGGGTCGGCGATCACCGGGTAGACCGTGACGTCTCGCTCCTTCGCGTCCTTGTCCTTGTGCTTCTTCGACGCCTCCCGACTCCGGGGGATCTCGACCCGCGCGATTGACTTCGGGTAGTGCGCGGGGACGTTCTTCTGGAAGAACCCCGGTCCCGCGAGTCCCTTCGGATAGCGGCGGATCGAGAGGAGCCGACCGGCCACGTGCGGCAGCGCGCGCGGCACGATCCGCTCGTAGTAGGCGACGACGTCCCCCTTCGTCTTCTGGATCTCGGGGAAGACGACGCGATCCGCGTTCGAGACCTCGATCACGGCTTCGATCGTACGTCAGGATGGAACGCTGGGCGCATTCCAGGCAGAATCGAACGCATTCGTTCCACATTCGGAACGACGACCACTGATGCACGATCTCAACGACCTCCAGTACTTCGCCCAGGTGGTCGCCCACGGCGGGTTCGCCACCGCTGGTCGCGCCCTCGACGAGCCGAAGTCGAAGCTCAGTCGGCGGATCGCGCGGCTCGAGGCGAGGCTCGGCGTGCAGCTCATAGAACGATCGAGCCGACGCTTCCGCGTCACGGAGGTCGGCCAGGCGTTCTACGAGCGGTGCCGCAGCATGCTCGTGGAGGCCGAGCTCGCGGAGGCCACGGCGTCGGAGGGGCAGACCGCGCCGCGCGGAGCGGTGACCGTGAGCTGCCCCCCGGCTCTCCTCGGCGCACCGTTCTCGTCGGCGATCCGCGAGCTGCTCACGAGCCAGCCGGGGGTGAAGGTGCGGGTGCTCGCGACCAATCGACGCGTCGATTTGCTCGAGGAGCGCGTGGACGTCGCGCTCCGGGTCCGGACGCAGCTCGACGAGGACCCCTCGCTGACGATGCGCGCGCTCGGCTCGTCGCGACGCATCCTCGTCTGCTCACCCGCGGTCGAGGCGCGGCTCGGTCGCGTGCGGGCGGTCGACGATCTCTCGCGCGCAGACACGCTCAGCCTCGGCGAGAGCCTCGACCGCGATCGGTGGGAGCTGTTCGGACCGAAGGGGACCACCGACACCTTGGTGCACGAGCCGCGGCTCGCGTCGCTCGATCCGACGTTCCTCTGCGGAGCGGCCATCGACGGCCTCGGCGTCGCGCTCCTGCCCGATCACGTCACGGCGCAGGCGCGCGCCGCACGCAAGCTCGTTCACCTCCTGCCCGAGTGGTACGCGAGAGAGGGCGTGCTCCACCTCGTGTTCGCAGCGGGCCGCCGCCTGGCCCCCTCCGTACGCGCGTTGATCGATCTGCTCGTCGCACGGTTCGCCGTGCCAGGTTGAGTCCGAGGTCCGCGAGTGACGCCTCTCTCTGGTAGATTCGCGATCCGATGAGCCGTCCGCAATGGATCCCTGCGCGCAGCGATGCGGCGGGGCTCGCCCTCGCGGGGATCCTCGGAGGCGTCGCGATCGCGCTCGTCCGCGTGCTGCCGCCGTCCCCCTACTTCTCGGAGGTGCTCATCGCGCTCCTGCTCGGAGCGCTCATCCTCAACACGCCGCTCCGTCGCCTGGTGCGGCTCGAGCTCCCTCAGGCAGATCGCGAGCCCGACGTCTACGCGTCGGGCGTCCGCTTCGTCGGCAAGTGGGTCCTGCGCCTCGGCATCATCGCGATGGGGCTCAAGGTGCAGACCTCGTTCTTCGGGGGCATCGAGCTCGCGCTCATCGCCGGCGTCGGCGTGATCGCGCTGCCGAGCGCGTTCTTCGTCGCGCACACGCTCGGAGCGCTCCTCGGGGTGCGTCGTCCCCTCGTCGATCTGCTGGCGGGCGGGACGATGATCTGCGGCGCCTCCGCGGTGAACGCGATCGCGCCCATCACCGGTGCGCACCGTGAGGAGCAGGGCGTCGCGATCGGCGTGATGTTCCTCTTCAGCGTCGTCGCGCTCGTGTGCTTCCACCCGATCGCGGTGTGGGTCGGTCTCCCGGCCGGATTCGCGGGGCTCTGGAGCGGGCTCGCGGTGAACGATCTTTCGAGCGCGATCGCGGTCGGCGCGCAGATGGGCGGCTCTGGCGGAGTCATGTCGGCCGCCTCGAAGTCGGCGCGCGTGCTGATGCTCGCGCCCACGCTGATCGCGTTTTCGATGCTGCGCCGCGAGGGGGGGCCCAAAGGCGTCCGCAAGAGCATCCTCGATCAGCTCCCGCGCTTCGTGCTCGGGTACATCGCGCTCGCGATCGTACGCACCGTCGGCGATCGCGTGTTCGGCAGCGCCGCCGGTTGGACGCGGTTCCTCGCGCTCGACGCGTTCGTCGTCGACCTCGCGATGGCCACGGTCTCCGCGAGCATCGGTCTGCACCTCGCGGTGCGTACGCTCCTGTCTTCGGGTGCACGCGCGGTGGCCGTCGGCGGCGGCGCAGCGGCGACCATCGCCACCTTGACGCTCGCGATGATCACGTTCGCTTCACGCGGCGCGCACGCGGCGGCAGCGCTCGTCGGCGGCGCGGGGCTCCTGAGCGCGTTCGTGGTCCACCGGATGGTGACTGCACGCGCGACGGTCGCGCGCGCGCTCCGCCTGCGGTTCGAGCAAGGCGCGCCGTTGGCGCTGGCGGAGGCGACCAACGTGCTCGATGGTCTCGAGGCCGACGGAGCGCTCGACGACGTCGCGCTGCGCAAGATCATCCACCAGCTGCACCCGGCGATCGGCGAGCTGATCCCGGTGCGCGAGAGCCCACTCCAGCACGGAGTCGGATGTCGTTGGGTGACCTATTGGGAAGGAAAGACGGGCTGGGCGCTCGTCGCGGTCGCGCGCGAGCCGGGCTCGGTGACGCCGATCCACGCGCATCCGCATCGCCTCCTGGGCAAGGCGATCGAGGGGACCGTGGAGGAGCTCACCTTCGAAGAGGTGGATGCGCGGACGTTCTCGCTCCGCACGCGGCAGGTGCTCGGGCACAACGAGCTCGTCGAGACGACCGGATTGTCGGCGCTGCACCTCGTGCGCGCGGTGGGCGATCGGCTCACGATCGATCTGCAGCTCCGCGGTCCGGAAGTCGGCACGCCGGGACGCCGCCTACGAACGAAGGTCGATCCGCTGTCGCTCGCCGTCGGCGCGACGTTCGAGGCCGACGTCGAGATCGACGATCGCCCGGGCCAGGGCGGAGAAGGCGCGTCGGCGGGGCGTCAGCCGGAAGGCACTGCTGCGGAGTGACCGAGCGTTCGGCTGGTCGCAGCGCGCGGCTCGTCGAGACGGCGCAGAGCACGATCCGATGCGCGCCAGTCGTCGAGCCGGGTCGCAGGGTGGGTCGGGACGCGCGAGGCGCGGATCCGCACGCGATCCAAGCTCGTCGCGCCGTCGCTCTTCACGAGGATGTGTCGGAACGCGGTCGTCGCGTAGAAGATCCGATAGTGGAAGAAGTTCTTCTGCACGATGACGTCCGCGTCGCGCGCGGAGAGCCCGATCGCGGACCAGAAGCTCGGGTGGATGGGGAGCG
The DNA here is from genome assembly GCA_046593995.1 of Polyangiales bacterium. Taxonomy (GTDB): domain Bacteria; phylum Myxococcota_A; class Polyangia; order Polyangiales; family JADJMO01; genus JALHOE01. The sequence continues at coordinate 4,345 of JBKJQC010000024.1, read as the reverse complement.
GCGGGTTCTCGGCGATGGCGAGGTGCATCGTCCCGACGTCGAGTCGCAAGATGCGTCCGAACTCGCCGGTCGTCCGCGGTCCGATGGTCACATCGAGCGGGACCTCCGGGCAGTGGTAGCCGGGTGTGCCGCGCAAGACGACGCTACGCCGCGCACCGACGGGAGCGTCCCACAACGCGCGCAGTAGCGTTGGATCGTGCACCGGGACGTACGCACGGAGCCCTCGACCGTTCGTCGCGAGCACCTGCGCGATGCGCGTGTTCCCCCCAGGCGCGCCGGCGCCGACGATGTCGTCACCGTCGACCAACGCCACGGGACCGAGCTTGCGATAGGGCGTCGTCGCGGCCTCGTCGAGCGCCTCGTCCACGGTGTACGCGCGCGGCATGTCGATGTTGCGGGTCTCCCAAGCACGGTCCGCGAGCCGTTCGACGAGCTGCTCCGCGAGGACGGGATCGCCGTCCGTCGACACGTGCACGGCCCACCCGAGATCCTCGACGTTGGTGTACGGATGCACCATGAACAGGCTCGCGGACAGCACGCGCGGGTCGCGCTCGAGCTCCTTCATGAAGCGGAAGATGCCGCGCATCGGGCTCAAGAAGTCGATGGTCATGCCGCCGCCGAGGACCATCGGGAGCTTGCGCCACGCGTGCACCGGCGCGCACTGACCGCGGAGCGCGCGGATCAGGCGATTGCCCGCGCGGAAGCCGGTCGGCGCGAGATCCCAGTGCGGGTTCGTGCGGTAGGCGATCAAGACGTCGACCGGATCGACGAGGCCTGCGGAAAGGTTCGCGTGCAGGTCGTAGCTGACCGCGATGCGAGCATCCGGGCGGAGCAGCGCGCGCACCGACCGCAGGATCATCGTCTCGGGAGCTTCGGCGAGTCCGTCGACCTGCATCGATCCGTGGAGCGCGAGGTAGATGCCGTCGAGGTCACCGGCCGCGCGGATCTTCGCGAGCATCGCTTCGAGGATCTCTTCGAAGCACGCGCGGACGACGGGGCCGTTCGGCACCGCCATCGCCGAGATCAGCGGCACCGTCTCGACCCCACCCGCGAGGCGCGCGGCCTGCCGGAAGCCGGTGAGCTCGGCGTGCGGCATGAACGATGCGAGCTCCACGCCGCGCAGGCTCGACGCCTTCTCGAGGGCTTCTCCTTCGAGGAAGTGCAGGCGCTCGAAGTCTTCACGCGTCGTGAGGATGGGCGAGAACGCGTTCGCCTCGTGGAAGATGCGCGCGTACCCGATGCGAAGCGGCTTCGGCCCGCGACCGAGGTGGACGTTGAACGCGGACGGACGGAGGCTTTGCGCAGTCCGTTCCGCGTACGAGGAACGCGCCCAAGCGAGTGGATTGAACATGGCTAGTGGGCCTTCTTCTTGCGTGTTCGTTTCGGGTCGCGTTTCGGGTCGAGCTTCAAGGGCGCGAGGACGCGCTCCCAGATCAGATCGTGGACCGGCCCGAGGTTCAGGCCGGTCGTGACGCGCTGGATCATCAAGCCGTCGATCGCGGCGCGGACGAGCGCGAGGAGCGCTTCGGGATCGCACTCCGCGATCGTCCCCTCGGCGATGCCCGCGCGGAGCTGCTTCACGGCCGCGCGGCGATGGGGCTCGAACACGCGCGACCCGGCTTCGAGGATCTCCGAAAGGCGTGGGCCGGCCGCTGCAGCGATGGCCTGCGATAGGAAGACGATGCGCGCCTCCTTCCCGCGGTGGAACTCGTGCACCGCGCGGAGCTGCGCGTAGAGGCGATCGATGGGGTGATCGTGCTCCGCGATCTTCCCGAGGACGAAGATGGCTTGCTCCGTGAGCAGATCTTCGAGCGCGGCTTCGACGATGTGGCTCTTGGTCGGGAAGTAATAGAGGAGCGTCGGCCGCTTGATCTCGAGCGCGTCGGCGAGACCGGAGGACGAGAGCTCGAGCCCGTGCTCCTGCAGCACACGCGCAGCCCGCCGCGCGATGTCGCGCCTCTTCTCGGGATCTGCGGGTCGGGCCATTGTCTGACGACCTGTCAGATAACAATTCTCTGACGGTCTGTCAATGAACCGAGCGTCGCCCCCCGGCGTGCGGGTCGTGCTACGCGACGCGCCATGGGTCGAGACATCGAGCTCCGATGCCGCTGCGGTGAGATCCACGGCTGGTTGCGGGACGCTTCGCCCGAGAGCGTCAACCGCATCGTCTGCTACTGCGACGACTGCCAGGCGTTCCTCCACCACATCGAGCGCGCGGATCTGCTCGACGGACACGGGGGCAGCGACATCGTCCAGGTCGCGCCCGCGACGCTCGAATACGACCGCGGAAGGGACCGCATCACCGGCGTGCGGCTCGGTCCGAAGGGGCTCCTTCGGTGGTACGCGAGCTGTTGCAAGACGCCGCTCGGCAACTCGCTGACGCCATCGATTCCGTTCGTCGGGCTCACTCAGGAGATCTTCGGCAACGCGCCGCGCGACGAGCTCTTCGGCCCGCCGCGCGCAGCCATCCTCGGCAAGTTCGCGATCGGCGAGCCGCCGGCGGGCTCGAAGGGCGTGAACCTAGCGCTCATGGGGCGCACGCTGCGCTTGATCCTCGGCTGGAAGCTTCGTGCAAAGGCGTGGCCGCACCCGTTCTTCGAGCGAGGGAGCAAGATCCCGACTCCCCCGCTGAAGACGCTGACGGCCGCCGAGCGCGACGCCCTACGGCCGCTGTGCGGACCACGCGCTGCGTGATCATGCGTCGCCGGAAGTCGACCCGACGTCGGACCTCGACCCCCGATGGGATCGACCGTCAGTTGCAGCCGCCGCGATCGCGCGACGAGCCACCCGACGATGCCGACGTCGAGCTCTTCGGTCATCCCGACGGCCCGCACCTGGTCGTCGACTACACGGACGGTGGTTTTCCTTATGGCGTACCCTACGCCGACATCCTCGCGAGCGAGCTCGAGGACGCGGTGCGGCGCCGCGTCGGTTGGGCCCTCGCGAAGCGCGCGATGGAGCGCACCTTGCGGCTCCTCGCAGGCACCGACGCGGATGTCGAGATGGGGCGCGTGAGACTGCTCGGCGAGGGACTCACCCGGCAGGGCTACGGGGCGCATGTCGAGGTCGAGGGGAACGTGGCGCTCACGGGCTCCTACGTCGCGCTCGTGCCGTCGCGTGACGCTGACCGCGGCTGGGCGGAACGACTTCGTCGAGAGGCAGCGCTCCTCGCGCATCTGCGTTGCCTCGAGCTCCCGTTTCGGGTGCCGCGTCCGATGGCGATCGTCGAGGGTCCGATCCTCGTCGAGGAGCTCGTGCGCGGATTCGCCGTCGGCATGCGCCCAGGCAAGCGGGCATACCTCTGGCCTTGGGAGATCCTCGGAGCGGTCGCGGCGCAGGTACACCACGCCGAACCCCCGGAGTGGCTGCGCGGCAGCGCGACACGACGCACGCACGCAGCATTGGCGTCGCTCGAGCTCGAGCGATACGACGATCCGCTCGTGGCCCAGGCGCGTGCGTGGATCGCGCGTCACCTGCCGCCGGACGAGCCCTCGTCGCTCCTCCACGGAGATCTGCGGGGCCAGAATGTGCTGCACGCGGACGACGCGCCGCCCGCCGTCATCGACTGGGAGTACGCACAGCTCGGCGATCCCGCGTACGACCTCGCGATCATCACGCGTGGATCGAAGAAGCCTTTCGGCGTCTCCGGCGGGCTCTCACGGCTCCTGGAGGCCTACCGCGCGGCGGGCGGTGAGGTGACGGCGCAGCAGGTGCGGCTTCATGAGATCTTCCTGGTCGCGCGTTGGTACGGCGAGGGCATGCGCACGAACGACGCTCACGCGGTCGAGATGAATCGGCGCATGCTGCTGCGTCTCCTGGGCCAGTCTTCGGAACCGACACCGTGAGCTCGTTCTCCAGCGAGCGCCTCGTCGTACGACATCGATCCGTTCTACATGACGACACACCCTTCGCGGAACGGATCATGCCCATGACGCTGCGCATGACGCGCCTCGAGACCGCGCTCGCTGCGATCGCAGTGGTGCTCATCCCGTTCGCGGCGGCGTCCGCCCCGAAGGTCGTCCTCGACTGGTCCGCGTCGGGGACCGGCTGCCCGTCGAAGCTCGAGGTCGAGGCGGAGATCGCTTCGTTGCTCGCGCGCTCGTCGGCGACCGAGGTGCGGGCGGAGATCCGGATCGAGACCACGAAAGCGGGAGCGCGCGCGCACGTAGTGACGACCATCGCCGGGGCGAAGGGGCAGCGTGTCCTCGATGCGCCGACGTGCAGCGAGGCCGCGCACGCTGCAGCGCTCGTGATCGCGCTCGCGGTCGACCCCTTCGCGCTGTCTGCACCGTCTGCCTCGGTCAGCGCGTCTGCGTCGGCCGCTCCGAGCGCTTCGGCGAGCGCA
>JBKJQC010000013.1:0-3496 GCA_046593995.1 Polyangiales bacterium | reverse complement strand
TCGACTTCGACGGGCATGATCCTCGCGAGCTCGACGCGCTGTTTGCGCAGTATTTCTCGCTCGTGGACTGGACCAAGCTGCCGCTCGACGCGCGCGCGTTCGACCTCGGGTGTGGCTCGGGTAGGTGGGCCAAGCTCGTCGCTCCCCGCGTGGCCGAGCTCCATTGCATCGACGCCGCTGCGGACGCGCTCGAGGTCGCGCGAAGGAACACTGCCGCGCTGCCGAACGTCCGTCTGCACTTGGCCAGCGTGGACGCGATGCCGATCGAGGACGCCTCCATGGACTTCGGGTACTCGCTCGGGGTTCTCCACCACGTCCCCGACACCCTGGCCGCACTGCGCGCGTGCGCCGCCAAGCTGAAGCCGGGCGCGCCGTTCCTGGTGTACCTCTACTACGCGCTCGAGAACCGCGCGCCCGCGTTCCGCGCGCTCTGGCGCGCCTCGGACCTCGTCCGCCGCGGCGTGAGTCGTCTCCCCTTCCGAGCGCGCGCGCTGGTCGCCGAGGCGATGGCCGCCGGGGTGTACTGGCCGCTCGCGCGCACCGCAGCCCTCGCGGAGCGCCTCGGCGCCTCCGTCGAGCGCCTGCCACTCTCGTACTACCGGAGCCGTAGCTTCTACGTCATGCGCAACGATGCGCTCGACAGGTTCGGAACGCGTCTAGAACAGCGATTCACGCAAGATCAGATCCGCGGCATGCTGACGGAAGCTGGCTTCGAGGACATTCGGTTCCGGGACGGGGTCCCGTACTGGTGCGCCCTCGGCCACCGCCGCCGGTAGGCGAGGGCGCGGATGGTCTCTCTTGACCCCACACCGCGCGACGAACACTCTGTCCCGGCTTGGCCAAGCAGCAACTCCTGCTCGTCGACGGTGACGCTCGCGGCGTGCGCGTCCTCGAGGTCAGCCTCAAGAAGGCGGGCTATACCGTCACGACCGCTCGGACGGTGGCCGAGGCGCTCGAGGTCGTGGACGTCTCGACGCCCGATCTGGTCCTGACCGAGACGCGTCTCGAGGGCGGCGACGGCTACGAGCTCGTGCGCAAGCTCAAGGAGCACGCCGAGTGGGCGCAGATCCCGATCCTGATGCTCGCGAGCGACAAGGCCATCGAGGCCAAGGTCAAGGGGCTCGAGCTCGGGATCGAGGACTACCTCACCAAGCCAATCTTCGTTCGCGAGCTCCTGACGCGCGTGAACCTGCTCCTGCAGAAGAACTCGCAGAAGCAGTTCACCGATCGGAGCGCCGGCGGCCGGACGCGGTTCGCGGGGTCGATCGAGGACATGGCGGTCGTCGACTTGCTCCAGACCATCGAGGTCTCGCGCAAGAGCGGCGTCGCCAAGGTCACGAATGAAGCTCGCGTCTGCTCCTTCTGGTTCCGCGACGGGCAGATCGTCGACGCGCACCTCGACAAGCTCGAAGGCGAAGAGGCGATCTACCGCGCGCTCATCTGGAACGAGGGTGACTTCGACGTTGAGTTCGGGCCTGTTTCCAGCGTAATCCGCGAGCAGAGCATCGCGGTCTCCACCCAGGCACTGCTCATGGAGGGCATGCGCCGCGTCGACGAGTGGGGTCGGTTGCTGGAGCAGTTGCCGCCGCTGCACACGGTCCTCGAGGTCGATCGCGCGGTGCTCCTCGACCGGCTCGGCGAGATTCCGGACGAGCTCAACGGCATCCTCCGCTTGGTCGACGGACACCGCTCGGTCCTCGAGCTCGTCGACGCCTCTCCGTTCGAAGATCTCTCGACGCTGTCGACCGTCTCGAAGCTCTACTTCGAAGGGCTCCTCGTCCCGGCGGGGACGCAGGAGAACGCGGTCGTCCCTGCGAGCGAAGCGGGATCGAGCGGCACCATGCGCGCCGCGACGGCGACCTCGCCCGTCGTGGTCGAAATGAGCAACGCCGCACCGGAGCGGCTACGCACGAGCACGGACATGGCGCTCGGTGCCGCGCTCGAGGCGGTCCGACACGAGCTCGAGCCTGCGCCGAAGCGCGTCGACACCATCCCCCCGAACACCTCGCCGTACGGCATCACGACCTCGCAGCCCCCCGAGCGTGGCTCCGACGAAGTGCGGGCCGTCGATCTCGCGCTCGCAGCGCTCGCGAGCGCCACGGAGCCCGCGAAGCCTGCGATGCAGACGTTGCGACCGGCCGAGCCTGAACAACCCGCGGCGCCGCCAAAGCTCTCCTCGACGGTCATCGGGGTCCCCAACCCCACCGCGACGGTGGTCAGCGGGAATCGGCCGCCGCCGCCACCAGGGTGGAGCCCGGAAACGGCGGAGCCGCGCTCCATTCCGGACGGCGTGGCGTCGGGCGCCGTCGTCACCACGCCAGCGGCGGAGCCTGCAGCACCTGCGCCTCCTCCCGCGCGCTCGAAGGCGATCGCGCAGACGCAGATGGCGATGGTCCCGCCAAAGGTCATCATCGCCGGCGACAGTGAGCTCACCCTGCCTGCGGGCTCTGCGCCCGAGGACCGTTCGACGGGGCCTGCGTCTTCGTCGAAAGAACGCGCCGCCCCATCGTCGCGTCGAAACGTTCCCGTGGCCTTGCCTGCGACGCCCGCCGCGTTCGACGACGACACCTCGCATCCCGGGTTCTTCTCGAAGAGCGAGGCGGACATCCACCACGCTCACATGCGCGAGGAAGCTCCGGATCTCCACGACGAAGACTCCGTGGAATCGCGTCGCTCGCGACCCCGGGATCCGCGCGCGCAGCGGATCGTGATGATGGTGGTCGCTGTTGCAGCGCTGGTAGGGCTCGCGGCGATCGTGCGCGTCCAGACGCGTGCGCCTTTGCGGCCCGCGCCGGTGGCGACCGAGACCATGCCGACCGAGGCACCCCCGCCGATCGAATCGCCCCCGCTGCCCACGCCTTTCGTCGAACAGCCGCTGCCGAGCGCGACGGTCTCCGCTGCGCCGAGCACCGTTGCCGACCTCGACGCTGCGCCCGTCCCGAGCGACTCCGTGAGTGCGGCTCCGTCGCAGTCGGTTGCCGTTGCTCCATCCGCGAGCGTCCCTCCGACGGCTGTGCCCAGCACCATCGCGAGCGCGCCGCCGGCAGAAGATCCGGATGCGGCGCTCACCGGCCCACAGTTGCTCGCGAGCGCGAAGGCGTCGCTCAACGGCGGCAGCGCCGCGCGCGCTGCGACCCTCGCGCGCAAGTCGATCGCCAAGGGGGGAGGTGGCAGCGCGTACTACGTGCTCGGCGCCGCCTACCAGATGATGGGCGCGAAGGCCGCTGCCAAGAGCGCCTACAACTCGTGTGCGAAGAGCGGCGCGCCGGAAGCCGGCGAGTGCGCGTCGATCGCCGAGAACATGTAGAGCCGGCGCGCCGGCAGCGCTTACCTCAACGCCGGACGCCGCTGGCGAGCAGCTCGCGATAGATGTTCAGCGTCGCTTCGACGACCGCGTCGACGCCGAACTCGCGTTCGACGCGCTCGCGCGCGAGTCGGCCGCGTCGCGCGAGCTCGCCACGATCCTCGAGCGCGGCCCCGATGGCGCGCGCGAGCG
>JBKJQC010001287.1:0-6208 GCA_046593995.1 Polyangiales bacterium | reverse complement strand
CCGGCCTCGGTCGGTGGGCAGTGCACCCCCGCGATCGGCACCCGCGTGTGCCTCGCTGGCGTCTGCAACACGGCCGACAACAAGTGCGGACAGCCGCCCGGTGGCACCTGCACCGCGACCGGCGAGTGCCGGACGCACGCGTGCGTCGCGGGCGTCTGCGCGCAGTGCACGACCGACACCGACTGCGGCAACGCCACGTCCGCCAAGGTCTGTAACGACACGTCGAAGACCTGCGTCGACGGCTGCCGCGGCACCGGCGGCAACGGCTGTGCTGCGCCGCTGGTCTGCTCCTCGACGACGTCGACCATCGGTGACTGCGTCGCGGCGCCGCAGGTGGACGCCGGGCCCGATGTCACGGTCGCGATCGACACCGGGGTGGCCGACACCGGCGCCGCCCAGGACACGGCGCCCATCCCCGTCGTCCTCGACGACGGCACCGTCGAGGGAGGCGGCTGCGGCTGCTCCACCCCCGGCACGCGACGCTCGTCTGCGCTCGAAGCCTCGCTCGTCGCGCTCGGTCTGCTCGTCATGAGCCGCCGCGCGCGCCGCGGATGATGCTCCGCTCCCTCGTCGTCACCATCGCCGCCGCATCGTCTCTGGGGTGCGGGTCCAACATCGCGGAGGTCTTCCCAGACGCCGGGGCCGACGCCGTCGCGGACACGCGCGATGCTGCGTCGATCGACGCGCCGATCGATGTGACCGACGTGCGACCGCACGACGTAGCGACCGCCACCGCGCTCGCGAACGCCCTCTGCGATCAGTTCGACGAGTGCTGCACCCGCGCCGGCCTCGTCGAAGACCACGCCGCGTGCACCGTAGCAGTGGTCGGGTTCCTGCAGCCGCACGTCGACGATGCGATCGCGGCCGGCGCGGTGCCGGATCTCTCCGCGGTGCCGGCCTGCCGCGAAGCGATCAAGGCGGCGCTCCCGCTCTGCGGAGACATCGCACACGACAGCGGCGCCAGCGCCTATCTCGGGAACGCGTGGGCTCACAGTTGTCACCGAATCGTCGGCGGGAAGCAGGCTCCCGGGGCGACGTGTCGCACGCACTTCGATTGCGCGCAGCCGATCGACGGATACGGGGAGTGCTACCGCAAGCTCGGGGAGTCGACCGGGACCTGTCGAGCGATCACGTTCGTGGGGCTCGGGGAGCCGTGCACGCGATTCCCGATGACCGACGTCTACACGGAGTGTTTCCCCCAACAGAACGTGCGCTGTTACGACACCTGCGTCGAGGCGAAGAAGCTCGGTGAAGCATGCTCGGGACGACTCACGTGCATGGACGATCTGTGGTGCAAGAACGGCGAGAACCGCTGTGTCGCGCGGCTACCGGCCGGCGCAGCGTGCGACGGCGTCTTCGACAGCTGCAGCGAGCCGGCCGACTGCGACGCGACGACGCTCACCTGCAGAGCGCTCTCTCCGCTCGGCGGCGCATGCACGACACTGGAGACGTGTTCGAGCCGCAAGTGCACCGCGGGACGGTGCACGCCGAACGACGTCGCCCTCCTCCCCGGTGCGGCCGCATCGTGTCGATGACGTCCGGGCGGTGATGGCGGCTTCCAAGCCGACGGTGCGGCATCGATGCCGCACATCGCGCTGGCATATCGAGAAATTCAGCGCAGACTGCGGTCGGCTCACGGCTTGCTGAAGGGGCCCATCATGCATCTCCTCGCGTGGCTCCTCGTCCTGGTCGCGCTCGTCGGCTGCAAAGAGGGAACGATCGACGGCGCCGGTGATCCGGGCGACGGCGCGCCCTTCGTGCCTTCGGGTGAGGAAGCCGGCGTCATCGCGGATGGCAGCACTGACACGAGCACCTCGCTCCCCGACGGCGCGACGATGGAGGACACGATCCCGGTCGATCCCGTCCCTTCGCCTGGACGCGCGACGTGGGGCTCGAAGGTGCAGCCGCTCGTCGCCGAGAAGTGTGGCTCCTGTCACATGGGCGCGCGCTTCGCGTTCGCATCGCTGCGCAACACCGGCGGGATGTTCAGCGCGGAGGAGACCGAGGCGAACTACCAGAAGTTCCTCGAGCTCATCTCGCTCGACGCGCCCAAGGCGTCACGGCTCCTCGGCAAGATGGACGGCGCGGTCGCGCACGCAGGCGGCGCGCTCGCAAAGGCCGGCGATCCCATCTACGACGCGACCAGCGCGTGGATCGAGGAAGAGCGTCTGGCGCGCTGCGCGGACTGCGGGCTCGCCGCGCCGAAGCAGTGGCTCGCGTACGTCGAGTCGCCGGAGATCCACTGGGCGCTCTCGAAGGATCCCATCCGCCGCGATCACGGGCTCCGCAGCCGCGCGAAGATCATGATCCGAGCGGTCGACCCGAAGACGCTGAAGCCGGCCTCCGACGCGATCGAGTTCCTCCCCCCGACCTTCTGCGGGCCCGGCCCCGACGGCGTCGTCCGCTGCGACTTCGAGAACCTCGCCGTCAGCTACCAGGGCGATCGCATGGCGTTCGACTGCCGCCTCACGCAGGACGGCAAGGACTGGGTCAACGACGTTCGTTGGAACCTGTGCGTGGCCGAGATCGGTGCGGACGGGCGCGCCGTGAACCCGCGCTTCCTCGCGCCGGCGGAGCGTCGTCACCACGGCGACACCATCTCGCGCAGCGATCCGTTCGGCATCCTGCAGAACGGCCAGCCGCTCAAGGGGCCGTACGATCTCCATTACCAGGTGCGACGCCGTCGCGACGCCACGCCGGCGTTCTCCCCGGACGGCACGCGCGTGTACTACGCGAGCATGGGCCCCGACCCGCGCACCGGCGGCGAGGCGGCGCAGACCTATCACGGCTTCGAGCACCTCGGGAACATCGTCGCCAGCAAGATCGACGGCAGCGATCCGCGCACGGTCTACCTGAACGAAGGGGGCGTCGCCGACCTGCCGTTCTTCCTCCGCAACGGCAACGTGGCGTTCCACACGTGGAACCTCGAGCGCATGGATCGCCACCTCTACTCGCAGTCGACCGCCGACGGCGCGAGCGATCTCCCGGTGCTCCTCGGCGCCGTGCAGGGGCCGAACATGTGGGGCCGCGCGCTGCAGCTCGAGAACGGCCTCATCTTCGGGATCACCGGCCGTCGTCGCTCGGCGATCGAGAACTACGTCACCTTCGTCGCCGACCACACGCTCGGCACCGGCAACGATCCCGACCTCGTGCCGTTCTCCATCCTCGACAACACGGTCTACGAGCAGGTGCTCGACTTCCCCGACGGCTACTGCACCGCACCGCCCGAGGGCCCGAGCTGCGTCATCTCGCGCTACTACGCGGGCGCCTCGTGGTTCCCGGACGGTCGCGCGCTCGTCGCGCACAACCCGGAGAAGACCTACGTCCAGAAGGGGGAGGACATGTGGCTGAACTACGCGAAGGGGACCGTCGAGTCGCTGCAGCCGTTCGTGCCGCACAAGCTCGGTGTCTCGGTCGTCGACCACAAGGGGACCCTCGAGCGTCTCCTCGAGCCCGCCGCCGGCACTGCGATTTCGTCGCCGGTGTGATCGGCAAGCGGCGCGCGCCGCGCGATCTCGGGTTCAAGACCAACGAAGCGACGAAGACGGCAGATCTCCACGTCGCCAACGTCCCCGCGTGGTTCAGCTTCACCTTCGACACCGCCGCCAAGGTGAAGAACACGCCCTTCTCCTCGATCGTCGCGCTGCGCGTGATGGTGAAGGAGCTCGACAACAACGCCTGCACCAACGACGGCCGGCCGTATCGGCACGCGGTCAACGACGGCGCGCACGATCACCCGACGCACCTCGGGAAGAACAACTCGACGGGCTTCACCAAGCTCGCCGTGTCGGCATCAGCCGGCGGCGACGCGTACGGCGACGTGCCGCTGAAGTCCGACGGCTCGGTGTTCCTCCGCGTGCCCGCGGGCAAGCCGCTCTTCTTCCAGGGCATCGACGCGAAGGGGCACGTCGTCGTCCAACGCTCGCGGCTCTTCACGCTGCCGCCGGGGCCGCAGACGGTGCACACCTCGGTGCGCTCGGACCAGTACGCGTCGCAGTGCTCGTCGTGTCACGGAACGCTCGACGGGAAGCCGTTCGTCGGCCTGAAAGGCACCGCGAACATCCCATTGGCGCCGCTCGACTTCGAGACGCTCGCCGCGAAGCTCGCGCCGATCGACGCGTCGTCCGCGACCGCGAAGAAGCTCACGTTCGTCGACACCATCCGCCCCATCCTCGACAAGAAGTGCGTCGGCTGCCACAGCGGCGCGACGCCGGCCGGTGAGCTGAGCCTCGAGGCGAAGTACTCGCAGACCGGCAACTACCCGGCGGGGAAGTGGGCGAAGGCGCCGCTCGCCGACGGCGCGTACCTGAGCACGATCCCGGTCGACAAGCGCGTGCCCGCGTACAACTACTCGGTCGCGTTCGCGTGGGCGATGCGCGAGGACGAGGCGCCCTACAAGCAGGCGTACGCCGCGCAGATGGCCTCGTACGAGCCGCTCGCCGGGCTCGCGCCGTGGGACCCGGCCTACCAGAACCTCTTCGCGCACGACGACAAGCGGTTCATCTATCTCGGCGGCTACTTCACGCCGAACTTCGGCCGCAGCGATCGCCTCGGTGGCGTCGCGAAGGACAGCTTCCTCGTCGAGCTGCTCAGCGGCCGCGATCTCGATCCGACGCGCGCACCCGGCGCGACGAGCCACAGCGGCTTCCTCACCGAGGCCGAGGTGCGCGACATCATCTCGGTCATCGACGTCGGCTTCCCATACATGGCGACCTGCGACGGAAAGATGGTCCCGAGCGGACCGAACGCCGGCAAGCCGTGGGGCGACATTCGCACGCTGCCCTAGACGACCGAGGCGTTTTCGATTGCGCGACGGCAGATCGGATTGAACACGAAAGCACGGAAACACGGAAATCCGTAAAGTGCTGCCGCGCGCCCCAGCCATGTCTCGCCGGCGATCGCATCGAGGAACGGACTCCGGAGCCAGGCCTCGAAGCGTCACGATCGGCAGACTCTGGTACCTCCGTGCCTCCGTGCCTCCGTGTTCAATCGATCACGTACGCCGAGTTCGAGAATCGAGGTCGCCGATTTAGACCAGCGGGCTCGTGAGAGGGACTCGGGATACGCTGGGAGAAGATCCATGAAGTCCCACGATTCCGCGACGCGTCTTCTGCTCCTGCTCTCCTTGGCGACGGCATCGGCGGCCTGCGGGGGTGAAGAGGAGCAGACGCCCACCTCGGCTGACGACGGCGACGCGGTCGCGAGCGAGGACACGGGCGACGTGGTCGATGGCTCCGCGGACGCGGACGATACGAGCGCGAAGACCGACACCGCAGGCAGCGACACCACGGTCTCGACGGACACGCTCTCGACAGACACGCTCGCGGCCGATACGGCGCAGGGCACCGACGCCACATCCGCAGACGCCGTCACCGACACGCTCGCGACCGACACCTACGTCGCGCCGGTCGATGCCGGCCCGTGCCTCGCGACGTGTACCGACACGACGCGCACCACGACGGCGATGGCGCAGATCCGCTCGGGGCACGCGAGCGCCACGCTCCCCGACGGCAAGGTGATGGTGTTCGACGGGATCGAGTCGAGCGACACCGGCCCGCGCTACGAGGTGTTCGATCCGGCGACCGAGGCGTGGTCCGTGCCGACGATGACCGGCGCGCCGACCTATCCCGGCGACGTCGCGTACCTTCGTGCGGGCGGCGACGTCGTCACGGGGCAGACCTCTTACTCGACGCGGCTCTCGTTCTACACACCGTCCCCGAGCGGCGTGGGCGGCGCGTGGAAGAGCGGCGCGTATCCGTCGCTCGCGACGACCGATCCGTTCTCCGCGATCCTCCCGAGCGGCCACGCGGTCGTGGGCGGTGGCTGGGTCACGGGCGGGTACACGCGCGCGGGCCTGTACGGCTACGATCCGACGACCGACACCTGGAAGCTCGGTGCGCTGAACGAGCCGCGACGGAGCGCGCTCGCGACGGCGGCCGGCACCCGCGCGCTCGTCGTCGGCGGCCGCAACGGTCTGAGCGACTTGTTCTCGGCGGAGCTCGTCGAGCCGCTGACCGCGGTGAGTCGCTTCACCGGATCGCCGCGGCGCTGGTTCTTCGAGACGAAGTTCGTCTCGCTCGCGAACGGCGACGTGCTGAAGATCGGCGGCAAGGACTCGACGCGCGGTGCGATGGAGGACGTCGAGCGCTGGTCGATCGCGACGGGCAAGTGGTCGCTCGTCGACCCGCTCGTCACGCCGCGCCTCGAT
>JBKJQC010001233.1:0-3920 GCA_046593995.1 Polyangiales bacterium | reverse complement strand
CGTTGCTCCGGCGCCATGTAGCGGAGCGTTCCGATGACTCCGGCCGTGGCGGTCGCCGTCGCGTCCCCGAGGTGCGCGACCCCGAAGTCGGCGAGGTACACGCCGCCCGCCTCGTCGAGCAGCACGTTCGCGGGCTTGATGTCGCGGTGGATGATCCCGCGACGGTGTGCCGCGTCGAGCGCTTCGAGCACGCGGAGCACGATCTCGGCAGCGCGCCGCGCGCTCGGCCGCCCCCGCGAGAGCAAATCGTCGACGTTGCCCCCGCCGGCCCATGGCAGGACCAGGGTCGGCCCTTCTTCGAGGAGCGCGCGCGGCGAGAGCACCGAGCGGACGTCGAGCCGTGAGAGCACCTCGATCTCGCGCCGAAACCGCGCGAGCGCATCGCGTCCGGCTCCGGTCTGGCCGCTGGCCGCGAAAATCTTGAGCGCGACCCGTCCTCGCTGCGGATCGAGCCGGTCCCGCGCTTCGAGCACCCGCGAGGACGCGGTGGAGGCGACCTGCCGAACGACCTCGTATCGGCCGAACAAGAGCTGCTCGTCCCCCGCTGCGCTCGAACGCGCGACGCGTTTCAGTGGGGCAGGCGGGGTCCCGTCGAGCGCGAGGCCGAGCGCGCGGTGCGCCTCTTCCCGTATCGCGCGTACGCTCGCATCCTCCCCTGAGTCCCCCGAGTCCGGGAGGCCGGCGAGCGCGCGGAGCGCGGGCTCCGGCTTCCCGATCGAGAGGAGGATCGCGGCGAGCTCGCGGCGCGACCCAGCGTCGGTCGGATCGCGACGGATCTGCCGCTCGAGCGCGCGGCCCGCTTTCGCGAGCTCCCCGCGCGCGCGATGGACCCGCGCCGCGCGCGCGTGCGCCTCCGCGCGCTCGAAGAGCGTCACCGCGTCGTCGAGGGCACCGGTGGCCTCGGCGACGAGCCCCTCGGCGAGCGGATCGTGTCGACGGAGCGCCGCGCCGCGCGCGCGCGCCGCGACGCTCGCGTCACCGGAGACCGCGATCGCCGAGGCGATCTCCTCGGTGGCGGTCGCGTCGCGCGCCTCGATCGCGAGCTCGAACGCACGCACGAGATCGCCCTTCGCCACGGCGAGCGCCCGCGCCTCAGCGAAGCGCATCTGCCGCGCGAGCGCCTCGACGTCGTCGGCTTCGTCGCGCGACATCTCGGGGAGCGCTCGCTCAGTGGTCGTGATCGTCGGACGGCTCGTCGCCCTCGACCACGGGGGGCGGAGCAGGAGCGGCGGCGCTCACCGCCTTCGCGCGAAGCAGGAGCGCCGCGTCGACGTCGCGACCGATCTTCGTGCTCGGCGCGCCGACCTCACCGGCCTTGCGCGCGATCGCGTCGTTCGCAGCAGCTTCCCCGCCGAGGATCGAGACCGTCTTGTTCGGCTTTCCCGGACCGCTGCGATCCGCCCAGAAGAAGCTGCGATCGCGGACGTCGAGGTGGACGAAGCCACTCGTCGGGTAGATCCCCACGCCGACGAAGCCGAGCGTGCGCGCATAGATCGCGACCTCTTCGTCGGTCGCTCCCGGCACCACGAGGTCGATGGCGCGGCCGAACCCATGGTTCGAGGCGCCTCTCCGCGGCGTGCGATACCCGGAGAGAAAGCGGATCTCGCCCGCCCCGAAGCGGCGTTGCAGCGCGTATGCGAGGTCGAGGATCCGCGGATCGACCGGGTGGTGCCCACCGTCCGACGAGCGGAGGATGTGGCTCGCCTTGTCGAGCTCCGTCGGAGCGAACCCGCCGTGCTCGGTGAGGGGCTCGAGCTCGACGCGCTCGGTCCCGTTGATCGCTCGGAGGACGAGCTTCGGACGCCCCTTCTCGCTCGTCGGCTTGGTCGGCTCGTGCCACTTCTTGACCATCGCGACGTAGCCCGGCGGCGCCCATGCGGCGGCGAGCGCGGTGAGCTTCGGCTTCCCGGCGCCGCTCGACACGGGCCCCTTCGCGGCGGCGGGCTTCAGGGGAGCCTTCGCGGGCTGCGGCTTGGCGCTCGCAGCGCTGCTCGTGTTCGCGCTCGCGGCGCCGGTCGGGGCCGCGTTGGACGGCGCGATCAGCAAGCCGAGCGCGAGACCGGAGGGCGTGCATCGCCAAGAAAACGCAACGAGCGAACGCATGCGCGGGGCAGGGACACTACTGCATTCTCGGGCGCGTGAGGATCGGAAGCTCCTCGCCGGCTTCGCCGGGTTCACGCGCGGCAGCGGCCCACGCGCTCACTTCACTTGCAGCTTCACTTCGACATCGCGCTCGAGGCGTGCTTCGACGGCGCCGAGGGCGAGGTCGTCCCGCACGATGCGGCGCTGTGCGCGCACGAGCAGGGTCACGTCGCCGATGCCGCCGAGGGTCGTGCCGTCGACGCGCAGGCGACCGGATCCGTCGACACCGCAGCGCGCGCGAACGAAGCCGGCGCGGAGGACGTCGACGACGACGCGATCGTCGCCGTGCGCTGCCGGCGTGGAGAGCTCGACCCCGCTTCCCGCCCCGTCGATCGTGAACGTGCCGGTCACGTCGCCCGCGACCGCATCGTGCAGACGGACGGGGGCGGGCACGTCGGGGAGCTCGAACTCGAAGGGCGCGCCGCCCGAGACCGAGAGCGCGACGAACCGCGGATCCTTGCCGGCCGCGGCCGCCGTCGGGAGCTCGCTCGGACCGACGAAGACGACGCCGCTCACGAGACCGACGACGTCGGGGAACGCGCGCGGTTCGAGGTTCAGCGGGAAGACCACGCCGTCGTCCGTCTTCAGATCGAGCGACACGGGGGAGAGATCGCGCAGGTCGACGCGGAACGAAGACGTGGGGCGCGCCGGCTCGTTCGCGGCGGTCGCGAGCGTGCACGTGCCGCTCTGCACGGCGGGCCAGGCGAGGCCGAGGAGGTCGAGCGCGTCGCTCGGCATGCCGGGCTCGCGCACCGAGACGAAGCGCGCGGATGCATCGAGGCGCGACATCGAACCGTCGTTCGCAGCGTGGACGGCGCGTACCTCGACGAGCGCGTGGCGCGCCGTCGAGCCCGCATCGGACTCCGGGCCGATGGGGGCCGCGCAGCCGACGGCGGTGGCTGCGAGGACGCTCGAACCGGCGAAGAAGGCGGAAAAATCGCGACGCATGACGCCCGTTCAGCGTAGTGACACCTCGGCCGCTAGGCAAGCTCGTCGCGGCCTTCGCCGTAGTCTGCTCGCGGCATGCCGCGAGTGTCGGTCGCGCTCACGAAGCGTTTCCATACGTGTCGGCCGGCGGCCCCCGCGCGGGCGACGCGGAGCGATGGACGAGCGATTGCCGAGCAGCTTCGTAGGCTTGGACCACGATTCCGGAGGGACGACGACAGGGAATGCGAGCGCGGCGGGCCGCGTTCCCAGCAGACGCCGACGTCCGCGCCGCAGCGCAGGCGAGGAACTCTTGGCCGCGCGGCGCGGAACGCGGCACCATGCACGACCGCCGCACCACCATGAAGGCCCCGCGCACGCTCGCCGCTGCCGTCTCGATCGCGACGCTCGTGTTCGCGAGCCTCTCGATGTCGCCGCGCGACGCCGAGGCGGACATCTTCACGTACGTCGACAAGGACGGCGTCCTCCACTTCACGAACACGCCGTCGAAGACCGATCCTTGGAAGGTCTACGCAAAGTCGAAGGAAGCGGCCGCTCTGGGCAAGCCGGGCACGGCGTGGTCGCCGAAGCCGTTCGGTGGCGGCGGCGTCGACCGCTACACCCGCTACGACGAAGCCATCCGCGAGGCCGCGGGCTACTACCAACTCCCCGAGGCGTTCGTCCGCGCCATCATCAAGGTGGAGAGCGACTTCGATCCGAGCGCGCTGTCGGTCGCCGGCGCGCAGGGGCTGATGCAGCTGATGCCGATGACGGGCGCGCGCATGCTCGTCACGGACCCGTGGGATCCGCGCGAGAACATCTTCGGCGGGTGCCGCTATCTGCGCGTGCTCGCG
>JBKJQC010001213.1:0-3005 GCA_046593995.1 Polyangiales bacterium | reverse complement strand
CTGATCATCCTCACCGAGCTCGGCCAGCGTCGACGCTACTACGACGTGCGGATGCACATCGCCCTGACGCGCGCGACGGTGCGCTGCACGGTGGTCGCGGCCGCCGAAGAGATCGATGCCGACGAGCGGCTCAAAGCGCGCTGCCCGGATTAGCACGCGCTGGGTCGTCGCGGCCCGATGGCGTCGCGAGACGCATGCCGAGGCAGGGGTATCGACGGCACGGCCGGACCTGTAGCCTCGCGTCGCTACGAGGGAGGCCCACCATCGCAACGTCGATCAGCTGCGTGCGCTTTTT
Organism: Polyangiales bacterium; assembly: GCA_046593995.1. Lineage (GTDB taxonomy): Bacteria > Myxococcota_A > Polyangia > Polyangiales > JADJMO01 > JALHOE01. Next base: position 2,710 of record JBKJQC010001213.1, on the reverse strand, counting down.
TAGTGGCTGACTGAGCTGCGCGACGAGATCGTTTCTGCCGGCAAGCGGGGTTGAGGACCGCCCCGACGACGCCCGTGCAACGTGAACGGGCCATGTTTGACGGCGGCAATGGCGCGCGAACAGCGCGTCGAAGAAGAAGGGAAGGGCGCGCACATGGCCGGACGAAGCAAGCTCAAGAAGCTTATGCAAGCCGTCGAAACAGAGCTCAAGAAAGAGGAGCTAAACGACTTTGCCGAGAAGGTCGGGACGCCGCGTCGCGCGAGGAAGGACAATGTCGTCGACGAGGTCTGCGTCCTCTACAAGTACAAGCTCGCGCACTTCCTGAGCATCGCCGGACGGCGAGCTCTATCGCGCGACAGATGGAACGACGTGGCGGAGCGTTTCGGCCTACCGCGCCGCAAGTCGTACGACGACATCTTTGCCGAGCTTCGACGCGCACCGTAGCGCACTTCCTTGGCGCGTCGCTCGAGCGCACGACGTCCCGGGCCGCGGAACCTGCGGGAAGCTCGCGGGAACGAGGTAGACTTCTCACGGCCGATCGAGCGCACCGCCAGAGCTCGGCGCCCGGCGCGACAGTGGAGGACAAGGTGACCGAGTGATGAACACGTTCGTCGAAGCGTTCTCCCTGCCGCGGCGCGAAGGCATCCGTGCGATGGGTTCGCCGTGACCGGTCTCGCGCGCGTACGCATCGCGGGCTTCCGCTCGCTCCAGGACGTGGAGCTGCGACCGACGCCGGTCACCGTCATGATCGGTCCCAACGGCGCAGGTAAGTCGAACGTGCTGTGGGCGCTCGAGATGGTCAGAATGCTCGCGTTCGAGTCGCTCCAGCTCTTCGTCGGCGAGCGCGGCGGAGCGACGTACCTCATGCACTATGGGCCCCAGACGACGGCCGCCATCGACGTGGAGCTGGAGTTCGCGACCGAGCGCGGAAAGAACTTCTATTCGGCGCGCCTAGGCTACGGAGCGAACGAGAGTCTCATCTTCCTCTGGGAGAGAGCCGGCTACTGCCCACTCGGCGGCGCGTCGGTCTCGTGGACCGAGCTCGGCGCAGGTCACCAGGAGTCACGGCTTCGCGACGCCGCGGACTCCAACAAGACGGCGAAGACCGTGCGGTGGTTGCTCCGCCAGATCAATTTCTATCACTTCCACGACACGTCACGCCGCTCGGCCCTGCGCACGCGCGACTTTTCTGACGCAAGCGGAGACTACCTGCGCTCCGACGGAAGCAACCTGGCGACATTCCTGGACGGCCTTCGCGCCGCGGAGGACGAGGGGTCGAAGGCCTCTTGGCGGCGCATCGAGGGACTACTCAAGCGCGTCGCTCCATTCGTCGAGCGACTCGCACCCGTCGTCGATCGACGAGGCACGGCGCTCGAGTGGGTCGACGAGCGAGGCGCGACCTTCGGGCCTGCGTACCTGTCGGACGGTACGCTCCGTGCGCTGGCGCTCATCACGGCGCTAGGCCAACCGCTCGACGAAATGCCGCTGGTGTCATGCATCGACGAGCCGGAACTCGGTCTCCATCCCGCCGCGCTCGAGGTCCTCTGCGGCCTCATGTCGAGCGTGGGCGCGCGTCGTCAGGTCATCGTGTCCACCCAGTCGCCGGTCGTCCTCGATCACTTCGAGCCGGAGGACGTCGTCGTGGCGGAGCGAGTCGACGGAGCGACCCGGCTGCGGAGACTGGACCCGCAGCAGCTCGGGAGCTGGCTCGAGGACTACTCGTTGGCAGAGCTGTACGACAAGAACGTCCTCGGAGGGCGGCCCTGATGCGGCTCCAGATCCTCGTCGAGGGTCAGACGGAGGACGAATTCGTCAAGCACACGCTGGCCCCACATCTCGGCGAGCGAAACGTGTGGGTCTCGACGATGATCGTCGAGACCAGTCGTGATGCGCGCGGCCGGAAGCGGCGGGGCGGCGGCCACTGGAAGCACTGGCTGCGGGACCTGCGGAACCTGACTCGTGACGGCAGTGACGACGTCCGATTCACGACGCTGTTCGATCTCTACGGTCTGCCCGATGACTTTCCGGAGTTCGACGCCTTGGTGGCCGACAAGAACACCGCGCGACGTGCGGACGCGATCGCCGCGGCCATGGCGCGCGCGGTGAACGATACGAGACTGATCGCCTATGTGCAGCGACACGAGTTCGAGGCGCTCGTTCTCGCGTCGCTCAGCGCGCTTCGCAGCCTCGTCGATGCCCCCGATGCGCCCGCTGTGGACGCCCTGAGCGCCTCCCTCGGCAACCTCGCGCCGGAAGACATCAACGACGGTGAAACCACGGCGCCGTCGAAGCGACTCGAGCAGGCAATCCCTGGCTACCGGAAGACGGTACACGGCCCGCTCGCGATTCACGATACGGGACTTCCGGCGTTGAGACGCGCGTGCCCCCGCTTCGACGCGTGGATCAGGACGCTCGAGTCACTTGGAGCGCCGTCGAAATGAAGAGCCACCCGCGCCACAAGTCCGGAGCCTAGCGAGCGCATCGGCCGCGCGCACAGCTCGGCCAGCGGCGGCGTCACTATGACGTTCGCATGCACATAGCGCTCACGCGCGCGACGGTGCGCTGCACGGTGGTCGCCGCGGGTGAGCAGCGCCTGCATTCCTGTCTTCTCGTCGATGCACAGGACGATCTCACCGGCGACGGGCTTGGCGAGGTACACGTCGCAGATCGCGCGGACCTTGCGCCGGAAGTGAGGGTCGGGGCTGTGCAG
>JBKJQC010000625.1:0-7345 GCA_046593995.1 Polyangiales bacterium | reverse complement strand
AGGACGAACGACCCACCGGCGCGGTACTCGAAGAACAGATCGGCGAAGTCGCCCCCCTTCTCGAGCGCGATCGCGAGGAGCTTGCGCGCGAGCTCCGCGTCGATCGCGTACGCACCGCCGGCGCGGAAGGGGGCCTTGTAACGCGAGGAGCCCACCATTCCCGTTCCGCCCGACGTGGGCGCTGCGGTCGAGGTCGCGGAGGTTCCTTGGGCGTGGGGCATCACGAGTAGCTAATCAGACGCTCCGAGAACGTAAAGCGGTGCGCGGCACGATCGCGTCCGTGCCGTCTCGATACTCGCGTCACGGTCCCGCTCGGGAGCCCTTCAGTGGAGGACCGCAGCCGGACCGGCGGTGACCTCGATGCGCCCGCTCTCGAAATCGCGGGAGAGCACCACCACCTCGTCGTGCGCGCGGCCCTCGAGGGCGAGCGGCGACTGGGTCGTGACGATGAGCTGCAGGCGGGGGAAGGCACGGCGGAGCACGTCGACGATCTCGCGCTGACGGCGCTGCGGGAGGTGCGCCTCGATCTCGTCGATGAGCGCGATGCCCTCGCACTCGAGGGGGTTCTTGCCGGGGTACGAGAGCGCGAGGCGCCGGAGGATCACGCCGCCGAGGACGATGCGGTTCTTCACCCCGAACGCGAGATCGTCGAACGGGACGATGCGGCCGGACTGATCGCGGAAGAGCGGCTCGAACGTGTTCGGATCCACGCCTTCGTAGGTCGCCTCTCCGTCGGGGAGGAGCGCCTGGAACGTGGAGCGGAAGATCTCGAACGGAGCCGTCCCGCCGCGGAGCGGGATGACCGGCGGGAGCGATCCTTCGGTGCGCGCCGCCTCTGCGCGGGCACGCGTCTGGAACTGTTGCAGCGCGGCGACCGTGACGGCGTTGACGAGCGCCTGCTTCACCTCGCGCGCGAGATCGGCGCGTGAGGCATCGTCGAACGTCGCGTGCGAGCGATGATCCATCGCGCTAATGGCGCGCTCCGGCGTCGCACCGGAGACGGCGACCCGAGAGGCCCAGCGCGCGGCCGAGAGGGGGATGACGCAGAAGCCGCGCTCCGCCGCGAGCCGATCGAAGTGCGCCTGCTCCCGCTTCCGTGCGGCGGCCTCCGTCGGGTGCTCCTCGAGCGCCGCGTTGGGAGACGCGACGAGCAGATCGTGCGGGCGTGCCGGATCGTCGTCGCCGAGGCGATAGCGCGCGCAGACGAACGACTCGGCCGGCGGGATGCCGTCGCGACCGCGCGGCGGTTGGATGACGAGCCCCGGCCGCGTGCACGCGATCGCGGCGAGGAGCGTCGTCTTGCCCGCGGCGCTGTCGCCGAGGACCACGGTCGTCTTGCGCGGCTGACCGTCCTCGTCGACGAACGGAATCGTCACGTCATCGAACGAGCCGACGTTGCGCAGCCGAATCGAGGTCAGGTACATGCGCGCGCGGCGTCTCTCCTGCGAGAGCGTAGCATCACAGGATCGTCGCCGTCGCCCGGTCGATCGTGCCGTCCGGTCGAGGGACGTAGAGCGTGTAGGTCCGCCCCGACACGAAGCGATGATGGCCCGGATCGGCGGCGAAGATCTCGAGGGTCTCGTCGGCGAAGCGCTTGCGTTCGAGGGGCCCGAGCGGATTGAGCACCTTGCCGTCCGCGCCGACGACGGCGACCGCCCACGTGATCGCCGCCTCGGTGTGCTTCAGCCCCCAGGCCTTCGGGATCGGCTCCGGTCCGATCAGCGTGTCCCAGAGCCCCGCCGGGCTCGACTCGCCGTTGCCGTCGCTCACGCCGACGAGGAGCGCGAGGACGTCACCGGAGACACGCACGCGAAAACCGAAGTCGGTCTCGCCGTCGGGGCCCACCGGCGCGTTCCGCGGTCCCACGCGATCGGCGGCGAACCCGATGGGCACGAGCGGTCCGAGATCGCGCTTCGGCGCGGCGCCCGAGAGCGACGAGGACGGCGCCGCCGCGACGACCGGCCGCGGGGGTGCCGTCAGCCGCGCCGGACATCCGGCCACGGAGAGGGCGAAGATCGTGGAGAAAAGCCAGGCGCGCACGACCGGGACGTAGCGCGTCGTGGTGCGGCCGCAACTCGGGACCGTCTCGGGTCGACAGTGGGTCTCCCATCCAGTAACCCAGGAGTCTCGCCATGCGCTCGATTGCCTTGTTGTCCGTCGTCAGCTTCTCCATCCTCACGGCAGCGTGCTCCGACGGTGCCTTCGACGTCGTCGCGCCCGGCGAGGACTCGGCCGCGGCCACCGATGATGGGCTCGCGGCCGATACGAGCGTCGAAGCGGCCACGGACACCGGCTCCGTGATCGAGGACGGCGCTGCCGACACGACGGTCGCGATGGACACCGGCACCGCGATCGATGCCAATTCGCCCGAGGTCACGGCCGACACGCGGGACAGCGCAGTCTCCGAAGTCAGCGACGGCGTCGACTCGTCGGCCGACGCCGGCGCACCCGATGCGCGCGACGCCGCGGACACCTGCGTTGCAAACGCCTGCGGCGGCTGCACGGTCCTTCCGCACGCCGTGAACAGCGGCCCATGCGGCCAGTGCGGTGGCGGGACGTGGCAGTGCGACGGCACGAACGCGATGAAGTGCGTGTCGCCGAACGCGAAGAACAGCTGCGGCGGCTGCGCGACGCTCGCGCACCCGAAGGACGAGATCTGCGGCAAGTGCCAGAGCGGGAAGTACGTCTGCGCGTCCGACGGCGAGTCGACCTCGTGCAGCGATCCCGTCCCCGCCGCGAGCCCCGCCGTCGGCAGCACCTGCGGGACCTGCGGCACGAAGGCGTACGTGTGCAACACCGGCAAGACCGACACGGTCTGCAGCGGTGACGACGCGAACGACTGTGGCGGGTGCGGCACTCTCTCGGGTGTGCCGAACACCACCTGCGGCGGCTGCGGCAAGTGGACCTGTGCGGTGAACAAGGCGAGCGTGTCGTGCATCGAGGGCACCCCGCTCGTGAACACCAGCTGCGGCACCTGCGGGACGTCGAAGTACGTCTGCACGGGGCTCGCGACGACGTCGTGCCAGAAGAGCGACGACAGGACTCCCGGCACGGACCTGGCCACGCCGACGTACCCGATCACGACCTGGGCCTTCGCGGCGCGCTCTGCTTCGGCGGCCCCGGAACAGTCCACGAAGGTGGCGGCGACGTTCAAGGTCGCCCATGCCGGCTCGGTGACGCGCGTCCACGTCGGGCTCGCGCGCAGCACGTACTCGTGCGGTCTCAACTGCGGCCCGCACCCGGATCCCGCGTGCTCCTGCCCGACCGAGGGCATCTGCATTTGCGCGGTTCCGGAGGCCCAACTGGCGGCCGGGAAGGTGTACGTAGATGTCTATGCCGGCGGCAGTCCCTCGGCCGGCGCCGTGCCGTTGGCCACGGCGTTCGTCGCAGGTGACGCAGCGGTGTTCACCGACGACGTCGGCAAGCTGGTTCCCTTCGACGTCGTCCTGCCTCAGTCGTTCCCGGTGGGGACCGAGCTCACCGTCGTCATCCGAACGGATTCGACGCGCTACAAGTACGCAACGCTCACGTCCTCCCGCCCGCTCGCGAACCCCGACCGCCTCCTACGAGGTTGGAAGGGCAGCTCATGGCAGCCCGGTACGCCCGGCCAGGAAGATTTTCTCACGATGACCGTCGAGATGAACGCCTGCTTCTGATCGAACTACTCCCGCACGCGCAGCGGCTTGCGTCCGACTTGTTCGGCCTTGAACGCGCACGGGCAGACGTCGTTCACCGGGCAGTGCTCGCAGTCCGGGCGCTGTGCCTTGCAGGTGCGGCGGCCGTGGAAGATCAGGGTGTGCGCGACGATGTCCCAGTCGGGCTTGGGGACCTTCTTCATCAGGTCCTTCTCGATGTCCTCCGGCTCGGTGTGCTTCGTCCAGCCGAGCCGCTGGGAGATGCGCTGCACGTGGGTGTCGACCACGACACCCTCGGGCTTCCCCCAGATCACCCCGAGCACGACGTTCGCCGTCTTGCGGCCGACGCCGGGGAGCTGCGTGAGCGCCTCGAGTCGATCGGGGACCTCGCCGCCGTGGCGCTCGAGGAGGAGCTTCGCCATCTCGGTGATGCGCTTGGCCTTCTGACGGAACATCCCGAGCGTGGCGACCGCGCGCTCGACGTCGTCGACATCGGCAGCGGCAAGCGTTGCCGCGGTCGGCCACTTCGCGAAGAGGGCAGGGGTCGCCTTGTTGACGCCGACGTCGGTCGACTGCGCGGAGAGGATCGTGGCGACGAGGAGCTCGAACGCATTGCGATGCAAGAGCTCACAGTGCGCGTCGGGATGCGCGGCCCGCAGTCGCGCGAGCGTCGGCACGACCGGCGAAGGAGGTCGTCGCGCGCGCTTCACCGGAGCCTTCCCCGCGCGCTTCTTCACGACCGCCATCACTGGTCCTCTTCGTCGTCGCTCTCTTCGTCGTCGCTCTCTTCGTCGTCCGCGTCCGCGTCCGCGTTCGCATCCGCGTTCGCATCCGCGTTCGCATCCGCGTTCCCTTCGTCGTTCGCGGCCTGGGTCGCCTCGCCGGGCATCTCGTCTGCCGCCGCGATCGAAGCATCCCCGACGGTCGTCTTCTCGGTGGGCCCCTCCGGCAACACCTCCCCGAGCTCTCGCTCCACCACCTCGAGCGACTCGTCGGTCAGCTCGGTGAACTCGCGCAGCGTCGGCAGATCCTTCAGCGACTTCAGGCCGAAGAACGTGAGGAAGTGCGAGGTGGTCCCGTACAAGAGCGGGCGCCCCGGCTCGTCCTTCTTGCCGAGGACGCGGATCATGTCGCGGTCGAGGAGCAGCTTCAGCACCGCGCCGGCGTCGACGCCGCGGATGTCGTCGATCTCGGGGCGGGTGATCGGCTGGCGGTACGCGATGATCGCCAGCGTCTCGACCTGCGCGCGCGATAAACGGACCGGCTTGGCGTTCGTCAGCTCGCGCACGAAGGGCGCGTACGCAGCGGCCGTCCGGAGCTGCCACCCGCCCGCGAACTCGTCGAGCTGGAAGCCGCGTCCCTCGCTCCGGAAGACCTCCGAGAGCTCTTCGAGGATGGTGCGTACCTCTTTGTTCTCGGCGCGCGCCACGTCGGCGAGGTCGGCCGTCTTCATCGGCCGATCGGAGACGAACAAGAGCGCTTCGAGCAGGCCGCGCAGGTGCTTGCGCGCGATGTCGCCGGCGGGGCTCGGCGCGTCCGGCGCATCGGGCGACAGTCCCGCGGTCGCGTCCATCGCGGTGGGATCGGCGTCGACGTACTCCGTCGGCTCGGGAAGCGTGCCGATCGAGTGATCGTCGGCAACGTCGTCGGCGAACGCCGTCTGCTCCGCCATCGTGTGGAGCGACTCGGTCGCGTGCATCATCGTCTCGCGCGCGAGGTACGACTCGCGGCCCGCCTCTTCGTCGTCGAGGACGAAGATCGACTCCGAGTGCGAAGACGCCTCGCCCTCTCCGCCGAGCTCGGTGATCTCGTTCTCGGAGATCTCGTCGGACAGGTCGTCCGACAGCTCGTCGGAGAAGTGATCTTCGAAGTCGTCGTCGTCGGGAGACATCACGGGATCCTCGGATGATGCGCTTCCGATGCCGCACACCGCAACGCCTTCCTTGGATGGGGCGCTCGAAAAATCCGTGACTCAGCCGCCGGCGCGGGGGTGCGCGACGCGCGGGGGCTGCGCGGTGTTCGCGTCGGCGAGCGCGCGAGCGGCGTCGAGCACGAGCTTCATCGCGGTATATGCGGCGAGCATCTGCACGCGACCACGGTCACCCGAGAGTTTCTTCTCCGTGACGGTGACGCCGTCGGGCGTCGCGAGGCCGAAGAACACGAGGCCGACCGGCTTCGTCTCGGTCCCCCCGGCCGGCCCGGCGATCCCCGTGATCGACACGGCGAGATCGCTCCCGCTGACGCGACGTGCGCCTTCGGCCATCGCGCTGGCGCACTCCGCGCTCACCGACCCGTGCGCGCGGATCAGCTCGGGATCGACCCCGAGGAGCGCGCTCTTCGAGGCGTTCGAGTACACGACGGCATCGAGCAAGAGGTAGTCGCTCGAGCCCGCGATGCTCGTGAGCAGGTGCCCCATCAACCCGCCGGTGCACGACTCCGCGATGGCGAGGTTCAGCGCGCGCTGGCGGAGCGCGCGGCCGACCGCCGCCGGGTACGAGTCGGCGGCGCCCTCGCCGTAGATCCACGCGCCGAGGCGCTTCCTCACCTCCGCAGTGGCTGCGTCGGCCAGCGCCTGGGCGTCGGTCTTGCTCCTGCCGCGCGCGAGGACCTTGACCTCGATCTCGGGGAAATGCGCGCGGTAGCCGATGACCACCCCAGGAAAAGCCTCTTCGACGCCAGCGAGCGACTCGCCGATCTTCGACTCCGTCTGCCCGAAGGTCTTGAGGTGGTTCTGCACCATGTCGTTCGGAGCGAGCGGCGCGATGCGCGGCGCGATCTGCTCGTCGAACATCCGCTTCATCTCGACGGGCACCCCCGGCGTGAAGAACAGGAGCGCGCCGCCGGGCCGGAGCAAGAAGCCCGGCGCGGTCCCGATGGGGTTCGCGAGCACGTCGGCGCCCTGGGGGAAGTCGGCCTGCTTCGCGTTGCTCGGGGTCATCTCGCGGCCGAGCATCGCGAAGCGCTTGCGGATCGCCTCGAGCGACGGCTCGTGCCGGACGAGCGGCATCGACGCGGCCTCCGCGGCGCACGCGGTGGTCAGGTCGTCCGTCGTCGGACCGAGGCCGCCGCTCACGACGACGAGCCGGTGTCGCGCACCGAGCCGGCGCAGCGTCTCGACGATCATCGCTCGGTCGTCGGAGATGGTCTCGATCGCGTCGACCTCGAAGCCGCTCGCCGTGAGCCGATCTGCGAGCCACGACGCGTTGGTGTTCACCAGCTCGCCGCGCGTGAGCTCGGTGCCGATGCTGAGGATCGCGGCGGGCATTCGTTGTCGTCCGATCCTAACGCTTCCAACGCCCACGCACACGCGCTAGCGGGCGACATGGCGAAGCACGTGGTGACGCTGATCCCCGGGGACGGGATCGGACCCGAGGTCTGTTCGTCGACGCAGGAAGTCATCGCAGCCGCCGGGGTCGACATCCAGTGGGAGCTCAAGGAGGCCGGCGCCGAGGTCGCGCTGGCGCGGGGCACGACCCTGCCGGACGACGTCCTCGAGTCGATCCGCAAGAACAAGGTCGCGCTCAAAGGCCCGATCGGGACCCCCATCGGAAAGGGCTTCCGCAGCGTCAACGTGCAGATCCGCCAGGCTCTCGGGCTCTACGCGAGCCTCCGTCCGGTGAAGTCGATGCCGGGCGTCGCGACGCCCTTCACGATGGCCCCCGTCGGCAAGGGCGGGGTCGATCTCGTGATCGTCCGCGAGAACACCGAGG
>JBKJQC010000836.1:0-5092 GCA_046593995.1 Polyangiales bacterium | reverse complement strand
GTCGAACCCTTCGCCGAGGTCTCGCGGTCCCGCGTCAGGGCGCTCCTTCTGCGACGGCGCGACGATCGGATCGGCGAGGATCTTCCCGATCAGCTGACCGCTCGAGCGCGCGTCCGCGAAGTACTCGCGGCCGCACAGCGCCTTGTACGCGATGAGCCCGAGCGCCCACTGATCGGTGCGCGCGTCGACGGTGGAGGCGTCGCGGATCTGCTCCGGCGACATGTACATCGGCGTGCCGAGCGTGCCTCCGGTGGAGAGTTTGGTGTCGAGCGCGCCGGTCGCGAGCAGGCCGGCCGCCGACTCGCCCACGAGCTTGGCGATGCCGAAATCGCACACCTTGGTGACCGAGTCGCCGTCCTCGTCGAGCGCGAGGAAGACGTTCTCCGGCTTGAGGTCGCGGTGGACGATCCCGTGCTCGTGGGCGGCGTCGAGGGCCTTGCCGAGCTGGTGGAACATCCACGCGACCTCCGCCTTCGGGAGCGCGCCGCGATGCACGATCACCTGCTCGAGGTTCTTCCCCGTGAGCAGCTCCATCACCAAGTAGGGCAGGGGGGCGCCGTCGGGGCCGACGTGATCGCGCTGCGCGTCGACGACCTTCACCACGTGCTTCGAGCGAAACGCCGTCGCCGCGCGGGCCTCGCGGACGAACCGCTCGACCATCATGCGGTCCTTCGCGACCTCGTCGTGCAGCACCTTGAGCGCGAACCACTCGTGCGACTGCACGTGCTGCACGCGGAAGACCGAGCCCATGCCGCCACGGCCGAGCCGGTCGACGACGCGGTAGCGCCCGTCGATGACGCGTCCGAGCAGGTCGGGTTCGGTCGTCATGGGCGTTTCGAGGAGCTTACCCCTTCGGGGCAAGCGGGTCAGAAAGGCGGGGAAGCGGCCGCGCGGATCGGCGGGACCGGCGAGCGAGTGGGTGGTTCCGGCGCAGGGATTCGAACCCCGATAGGCGGATCCAAAATCCGCCGTCCTGCCTTTAGACGACGCCGGAGGGGCGCGGAGCCTTAGCACGAACGAGGTCGATCGCCCACTCGTCGGGAGGGGGCCAGGGGGGGCGGCGCGTGACCTTGTCCCTCGCCCCACTCTCGCGTCAGACTCTGGCGCCTAGCTCCGCGTGGCGGGTGGTCGCCGGAAGCACTCCGTCCGGTCCACGCGTTCTTCGCGCCAGTGCCCATGAAGATCTCTCGCGTCCGCGTGCTCGTAGCGACCTCGATCGTCGCAGCCGTCGCCGGCGCGGCGGCGTTCGCGGAGCGTCGCCTCCTGCCGGGCGATCGCGTGCTGCCCGGCGTCCGCATCGAGGGGTTCCCCATGCCGGACGCGATCGCGCGCGGCGACGACGCGACGATCACGGCCTGGCTCGCCGCCCGCGTGGAGGCTGTGCGCGAGCGGAAGCTCGAGGTTCGCGCCGGGAAGCTGGTACGCACCGTGTCGCTGCGCGACGCGCTGCACGGAAGGACCACGGCAGCCGAGCTCGGTCGCGTCGTCTCCTCGCTCCGACGCCTCGGTCACGAGGGGCCGCTCTCGTCGCGGATCGACGTGGCGCTCCGTGCGCGCGACGGCGCGATCGACGTCCCGGTGCCGCTCGCCGTCGACGTCGAGGTGATCGAGAAGGTCGCCGCTTCGTTGAAGGCGGAGATCGACGAGCCGCCGACCGACGCCAAGCTCGATCTCGCCGCGCACACGGTGGTGCCCGACCACGCGGGGAAGTTCCTCGACCTCGACGGTGCCGTCGCGAAGATCGGGACCGAGCTCCTCACTCGCGCCTCGCACGCCCTGCGGACGAATCCCCAGGCGCCGGTCCCGTCGGAGGTGCTCGAGCCGATGCTGCTCGAGCCCATCGTGCTCGCGGTCTCGACGGCCACCGCGCGCGTCACCGCGGACGCGCTCGCCAAGCTCGACATCTCCACCGTGGTCGGCACCTTCGAGACGCACTTCGGACGCGGCGGCGATCAAGCCCCGCGCGCGACGAACATCGAGAACGCGGCGAAGAAGCTCGAAGGGCTCGTCCTCCAACCCGGCCAGCTCGTCTCGTTCAACGCCGTCGTCGGCGAGCGCTCCGAGGCGAACGGGTTCAAGACGGCGTGGGAGATCTTCAAAGGCGAAATGCGCCCGGGCGTCGGCGGCGGCACCTGCCAGGTCGCCTCGACGTTCCACGCGGCTGCTTTCTTCGGCGGCCTCGAGATCCTCGAGCGCCTCCCCCACTCGCGGCCGAGCGCGTACATCCCGATGGGCCTCGACTCGACGGTCGTCTACCCGGTCGTCGACCTCAAGGTGAAGAACCCCCACGATTTCCCGGTCGTCGTGCACACGAAGATCGGCGCCAACACGCTCGGCATCGAGCTGCTCGGCAAGGCGCGTCCGGTGAACGTGGTCTTCGCACGCGACGTCGTCGACATCTTCCCGTTCGCGCGGAAGATCGAAGAGGAGCCGTGGGTGAAGCCCGGCCAGGCGATCAAGAAGCAGGGGGGCATCCGCGGTTATCGCGTGCGCCGCGTACGCACGATGAAGTACGCGTCGGGGGCCCCTCCGAAGTCGGAGATTTCGTACGACTTCTACCCGCCGACGACGGAGATCTACGTCGTCGCCCCGGGCACCGATCCGAACGAGCTCCCGGCCATGCCGCAGGACGTGCTCGAGATGCTCGCGAAGAAGAACGGAGAGCCCATCCCTTCGCCGAATGCGACCGATGCCGTCGCGTGCGCCGGCGAGTGCGCCCCGAACCCGAGCGCGCCCCCGAAGCCTGCCATCGAGGTGAAGAACGGCGCGGGGGTGCACGATCCCGTCGGCGATCAGGTCGCGCCTTCGAAGAGCGTCTCGATCGCGCACTGATGGTTCAGGGCGCGCGCACGCCCGCGCCCGAGCAGAGGCCGCACGAGAGCGAGAACGCGCTCCGCGAGTCGAACGTCGCCGTGCAGTCCACGGAGACCCCGCGCGACTCGCCCGACAGCTCGGCGACGTTGCCCGCGAGCGTGCCGGTCAGGCTCGTGCCGTTCGCGCAGCTCACCTGCATCGTGCAGTCGGACTGCGAGACCGCGCACGTCGGCTCCGCGCACGAGCCCGTCAGAGTCCAGGTGCCTGCGTAGCTGGTCGTGCAGCGCGCAGGGGCGCCCCCGTCGTTGCGCGTTCCTCCGTCGAGCGTGGTGCCGAACACCATCGTCGGGCAGCACATGTCGTTCGTGCCTGCTCGCTCGCGGAGGCACCCCGCGTCGATCGCGAGCAGCGCTTGTTGCTCGCTCTCGCAATCGAGCTTGCGGGGCCTCCGCGCGAACGATCGACACGCCACGTCGACGTCGGAGTCCTCGTGCTGGAGGCACGAGAGCGGCGCGACGCGGGGCGATCCGCTCGAGCAGGCGAGCACGAACGCCGACAATGCGGCGAGCGTCAGCCCTGCGGTCGAGTGAGCCACCATCCCCATCGATCACGCCTCGCTTCGCCGCGCGCCACAACGAGCGCGCAGACATTTCAACCTCAGCCGCCCGGCCGTACCGAGGTCCATGCGCTCCCGGTCGTTGACCCACCGCACGCGCAGCCTTACGCACCGCGGCAATCATGCCGATCGCTCTCGCGAAGCGCCTCGAAGTCGTCCAACCGAGCGCGACGCTCGCCGTCTCCGCCCGCGCCGCCGCGCTGCGTGCGCAGGGCAAGACGGTCTATGGGTTCGGAGTCGGTGAGCCCGACTTCGACACGCCGGTGCACATCCGCGATGCCGGCAAGGCGGCGCTCGACAAGGGTATGACGCGCTACACCGCCGTCACCGGCACCCCCGAGCTGAAGAAGGCGATCGCGGCGCACTCCGCGAAGATCCGCGGCGTCCCCTGCGATCCCGCGCAGGTCGTCGTCGGCGTCGGCGCGAAGCACGTGCTCTTCAACCTCGCGCTCGCGCTCTACGAGCCCGGCGACGAGGTGATCATCCCCGCGCCCTACTGGGTCAGCTACCCGGAGCAGGTCCGCCTCGCAGGGGCCGAGCCGGTGATCGTCGAGACGACCGAGGAGGCCGGCTTCCGCGTGAGCCCCGAAGCGCTCGAGAAGGCGCTCACCAAGAAGACCAAGGCGGTCATCCTCTGCACGCCGTCCAACCCGACGGGCAGCGCGTACTCCGCGGAGCAACTTCGCGCGCTCGTCGAGGTGATGGCGAAGCACGACGCGTGGCTCATCGTCGACGAGATCTACTCCGCGCTCGTCTACGACGGCTTCGAGGCGACGTCCGCGTTGACGCTCGCCGCACCCGAGCAGCGGGATCGCATCATCGTGGTCGACGGCGTGTCGAAGACCTACGCGATGACCGGCTGGCGCATCGGCTGGTCGATCACGCCGGTGCCGCTCGCGAAGTCGCTCGACATCGTGCAGAGTCAGTCGACGACCAACCCCGCCGCCGTTTCGCAGGCCGCCGCGGTCGCCGCGATCGAAGGTCCCCAGGACGCGGTCGAGACGATGCGACAGCGCTTCGAGACGCGCCGCACGCGCATGGTCGAGGCCCTCCGCGCGATCCCGGGCGTGAAGTGCCGCATGCCCGAAGGTGCGTTCTACGCGTTCGCCGACTTCCGCGCCCTCTACGGCCTCCCCACGACGCACGCGAAGTCCGGCAAGATCGCGGACGACATGGACATCGCGAAGTTCCTCCTCGAAGAGGCCGGCGTGGCCGCGGTCCCCGGCTCGGCGTTCGGCGCGCCGGGCTACATGCGCTTCAGCTACGCGTGCAGCGAAGAGACGATCGACTCGGGCCTCGCCGCGGCGAAGTCGGTCGTCGAAGCCGCCCGCGCGAAGCAGTGACGAGAGAGTCCAGAGTCTAGAGTCTAGAGTCTAGAGCTCGAGAAGAGAGGCGAGAGCCGAGAGTCGTGAGTGGAGCGCTGGGCAGCGACGCGGCTGCAGGCTCTCGGCTCTCGGCTCTCGACTCTCGACTCTAAATGACCGAGCGTGATTCTCGAACGCTCGGATTGAACACGGAGGCGCGGAGGCACGGAGGTCCGTGAAATGCTGCCGCGCGCACCCAGCCGCGTCTCGGCGGCGGTCGCATCGAGGAACGGATTCTGGGGCCAGGCCTCGAAGCGTCGCGATCGGCAGACTATCCAGCCTCCGTGCCTCCGTGCCT
>JBKJQC010000830.1:0-2555 GCA_046593995.1 Polyangiales bacterium | reverse complement strand
CGGAGGAGCAGCTCCACCGCGCGATCGGCGACACGATCCGCAACTTCCGCAAGGAGAAGAACCTCACGCTCAAGCAGATGGCGCGGCGGACGGGACTGTCCGTCTCGCTGCTGTCGCAGATCGAACGAGCGGAGTCGTCGGCGTCGATCAGCTCGCTCTACAAGATCGCCGTTTCGCTCGACGCGAGGATCCAAGACCTCTTCGGCGACTTCTGAGGAATTCGTTCACGGTCCACGGTTTGCGGCCGACGGTTCGAACGAGAGGCCGGTCGCAGCCGCGCTCTCGCCTCGGGCTCGCGCTCTCGACGCTCGACACCGTGAGCCGTAGACCGTGGACCGTAGACCGTGGACCGGTCGTCGGCCGCCAACGCCCCCATCACCCCCGCGCCCTACGAGGCGCTTTGCCAGGTAGACTACCGAACCGTGGGCTTCTCGTTCGGCGAGCTCGTCTTCATTGCGCTCGTGGCGCTGATCGTCATCGGTCCGAAAGACCTGCCGAGGATCCTCCGCGCGGCCGGGAAGACGATCGGAACCATCAAGCGGACGATCTCCGAAGTGCGTCGCGAGACCGGCCTCGACGAGGTCCTGCGCGGCAATTTCGAGGATCTCGAGCGCCTCGCCGACCACATCGAGCGCATGGAGGTCGACGTCGAGAAGGAGCCGAAGCAGCTCGTGCTCCCGAACGTCGACGTCCAAGCCGAGAAGAACGCGCGCCGTGAGCGCGAGTACCCGCGTCTCGGCGCCGACTCCTATGGCCTCCTCCCCGAGGACTCGCAGGTCTATCCCGAGCTCGACGCCTACGCGACCGCGAACGCGCGCCCCGAAGGCGTGCTCGCGACGGGCGCCGCGCACGGTCTGCCGGCCGAAGATCCCTCGACCAAGCCCGTGATGGAGGGCGCGTGACCGCGGTCTCGCCGGATCTCGACGAGAAGAGGATGACGTTCCTCGAGCACCTGATGGAGCTCCGGGTGCGCATCATCCGCGCGCTGAAGATCTACGTCATCGCGTTCCTGATCTGCTGGTGGAAGGCGGACATCCTCCTCGGGTTCATCACGAAGCCGCTCTCGGCCGCGTGGAAGCTCGCCGGACTGAAGGACGCGCCAGAGCTGCACGGATCGCTCGCCGAACCGTTCACCGTCTACATGCGCGTGGCGATGTACGCGGCGCTGTTCCTCGCGAGCCCTGCGATGTTCTACCAGCTGTGGGCGTTCATCGCGCCCGGGCTCTACAAGCGCGAGAAGCGGCTCACGATGAGCTTCGTCGTGTTCGCGACGCTGCTCTTCGCGGGCGGCGGCGCGTTCGCATATTACCTCGCGCTGCCGATGGCGTTTCGGTACTTCTTCACGCTGCACACGCCGATCCCGGGGAGCGACATGCGGATCGCGCCGATGCAGATGATCAGCGGCTACTTCGACATGGTGCTGCAGTCGATCTTGATCTTCGGCATCTCCTTCGAGCTGCCGCTGATCTTGTTGTTCCTCGGCATCATCGGCCTCGTCGACTGGAAGCAGCTCTGGAAATTCGGTCGCTATTTCATCCTGATTGCATTCATCGTCGGGGCGATCTTCAGTCCGCCCGACGTGGTCAGCCAGACGCTGGTCAGCGTGCCGCTGTGCCTGCTCTACTTCCTGTCGATCGTCTTGGTGTACTTCTTCGGCACCAAGAAGCCCGCGCCGACCATCAAGGCGCTCGTGACGAGATCGAAGCACGCAATGGGGGCGAAGAAGAAGGCCCTTCCCTCCGAAGACGCCTCCGAAGACGCCGACGAGTGACGATGACTCTGATCCTCTACGAAGCCCCGCTCTCCAGCAACGCGCAGAAGGTTCGCTTCCTCCTCGCGGAGCTGGCGCTCGCGTACGAATCGCGTGAGGTTGCGATGTTCAGCATCGGCACCCGCACGTCCGAGTACCTGACGATCAACCCGTTCGGCCTCTTGCCGACGCTCATCGACAACGACTTCGTCCTCACCGAGTCGAACACCATCCTCCGCTACCTCGCGGAGACGAAGGGCGGCGAGGAGCTCTATCCGCGGAGCCCGCGGCTGCGCGCCGGCGTCGATCGGATGCTCGACGTCCTCGGGTGCACGATGCGCCCGCGCATCGCGCCGCTCGAGCGCCGCCGCTTCTCGAACTTCCCCCACGGGATCCGCGACTCCGAGGACGAGCGGAAGCTCGAAGCGAACGTGCGTCAGTGCCTGGACGGGGTCGAGGCGATCCTCCCGCACGAGAGCGCGGGCGGGTACGCGTGCGGTCCCTTCTCGATCGCCGATTGCGCGTGGGCGCCGACGCTGCGAAGGCTCGTCGACATGGAGCTCGACCTCGAGGCCTATCCGAAGACGACCTCGTGGGCGAGCGCGCTCCTCTCACGTCCGTCGTGGATCCGTTCGCGCGGACCCGACCTCGACGCGCGCGAGTGGCCCGCCGAGCTCTAAATGACCGAGCGTTACTCTCGATTGCCCCGCCGCAGATCGGATTGAACACGGAGGCACGGAGGCACGGAGGTACGGGGGTTCGAGAGTCTGCCGATCGTCTCCGACACGTCGTCGTCGCGCGTCGC
>JBKJQC010000824.1:0-6255 GCA_046593995.1 Polyangiales bacterium | reverse complement strand
CATTGGGTGGGCGAGCTTGCCGGTGACCATGAGGCCGAGCGGGTGTTTGTCGGCGGCGCCGAATCCGACGGCGGCGATCACGCGCTTGGCGTCCTCGCCGTCGACCTCGCGCGGGATGCTCTTGTCGGCCTTTTCCTGAGAGCCGGAGCGCAGCGACCAGCGAACTCGATGGGCCTCGAACATGGTGAGGCCAACGCTCTCACCCTTGGCTTGAACCTGTGCGTGCCAGATCGCCGGAAGCCACTTCGGCGGGGGTTGCACGCCCTCATCGATCTGCCACGGCGTCGGCGATGCACCGACGATCATCGGCGGCGAGGGCTCGCGCAGCATCAAGTAGAAGAAGTCTTTCGGGTTGTAGTCGATGTAGCGGCGGTTCGAGATCGCCATGAGCGGCGTGAGCGTCTCGCTCTTGCCGTTCTTGAACTGCGCGTCGGTGAAGGACATGAACACGAAGCCGGTGTGGTACGGGTTCATGTCGAGGTGCATGCCGAAGTCGCAGCCGGCGAGCTGCATCGCCTTGCCGAGCGCCTCGGGACCGACGTCGTCACCCCACACGTACAGCGTGTGTCTCGCCTTGGTGATGCACAGACCGGAGCGCTCCGTCTGCTGGCCGGTCAGCTTCGGCTGGCCCGGGAGCACCGCGCCCCACGACTTGCGATCACGCGGGTTGAGGAGGCCGTCCTCGACGAGCGGATCCATGTTCTGCCGGTAGGAGAGGATGTCCGGCGGGATGTCGCGTGAGGGCTGCCACGCCCCCATCCCGAATTTCCCGTCGTCGGTGACGACCGCGGTCGCGCCGGTCGGTACGGGCGGGAGGAGGACGCGCTTCTTCAGCATCATCCCGTAGTGTCCGTGCTCGGTCTTGAAGCCGCCGTTCCAGGCCGCGACCGTGCGCTTCGCGACGAACGTGTCGCGCGGGATCCGGCCGGTGCCGTGGAACGAGCCGACCGTCGGCTTCGGATCGTCGACCCCGGCCTCCATGTCGAAGTCGAGCTGCCGCGTGTCCATCGCGACGAGGATGATCTTCGAGTACGGGCGCAGCGGATCGGGGCGGACGAACGTCTTGTAGAACGGCGGCGGCGCGCCCGGGATGCGGTGCATCCACTCCGGCTGCACCGCCGTCCACTGCCCTTCGCCGGGCTCGGGCGTCTTGTAGAGCGTCGGCACCGCGAGCGGCGGCCAGTACCCACCGTCTTCGCCCGCCGCGGAGGGATCGAGCGCGCGCGGCGCGACCATCTCGGCTTCGCTCTTGACCTCGTCCTTCGGATCGTCGCTCTTGGTCGCGAGGCCGTACTTGAACCGCTTGAGGCGGTCCTTCGTCTCCCAGACCTTCGCCTCGAGCCATGCGATCGGCTCCGGGCCGATCCAAGGAATGGCGCGCACCGTGTCGACCGCCCAGTGGATCGGCCTCTTCGGGATGCGCGCGAGGAGCTCGACCTTCACGCCGGGGTCGGCGCTCCCGGGCGTCGGGATCAGCTCGGCCTTGTCGACGTCGATGCGCGCGATGCGCGTGCCGCCGGCGGCCTGCGCCAGGTGCGCGATCAGGATCGGACCTTCGAACTTGAGGACTGCCGCCGTCGCGTCCTTTTCGAGGCCGACCTGGATTCGCGCGATGCCGGCGCCGTCCCCGGTCTCCTGCAGGTTCGTCACCCACAGCATCCCGTGCTCGACCGCCCCGTTCGCCTTTGCCGCGCGTCCCTCGCCGCGGAGGTCGAGGATCGAGAGCCCCTGGAGCTGCCCGTAGGCGAAGCTCGCGAACGCCGCGCGCTCGGCCGTCGCGTCGCGAACGAGCCCCTGCTCGTCGCCGTACGGCGTCTGCGTGAGGTTGACGACGTCGCGGACTTCGAGCGGCCGCCCCTCGGGCGAGAGCCGCACGCGCGCGCGGTACACGTCGCGCGGCGCACCGACCTTATCGGCGCCGAGGAAGAGGATGCGCCGTCCGGACACGAAGTCCGTGAGCACGCCGTCGCTTCGCTCCCACACGAAGTCGCTCGTGCGCACCACGACGTGCGCGGAGGCGCCGAGCGCTCCGACGAGCCCGTCCAGTGATTTGGTCGGCGGCGGCCCGGCCGCGCAGGCCCGCGCGATCGCGAGCGCAGCAACCACGCCGGCGACGCGCGCCGATCCACGCGCGACCTTCTTGGCCGCCGCGACGAAGCGGCCGCGATCGAACCCACGATCGGAGCGAGGCTCGGTGCTCGGGGGCGAGATCGCGGCGGCCATGGTTTCGACGGCGAACGGGTTGATCGAACGAACGCGCACCCCCGTCGTCACATGCCGCGGGCGAGCTTCCCCCGCCGGTACCCGAGGGGAAGCGCGGGGGCAACGTTTCGACGACGCGCTCCCATCCGAAGGGCCGCCCTCGTCCGCTGATCGTTCCTGGACGAGGCCCGCTCCGGAGCGCAGTCTTGTCTCGTGCGAGCTCTTCCTTCACACCGTTGGTCGCTCACCTTGCTCTCGATCGTCGCCCTCGCCTTCGGGTGCGGAGGCAACGTGAGCACGACCATCGACGACGGTGGCGTGACGTCGGACGAAGGGACGAGCGGCGATGGATCGTCGAGCGGAGACGGCGCGAGCGCCGACGACGCGACGCCGGCGGATGGCTCGGTCGCGGTCGACACGGGCCCGGCCGACACCGCCGTCCAGGACAGCTACTGCGAGCGGCTGCAGAAGCGAGCGATGACCTGCGGAGGCAGCTTCGACCTCGGCGAATGTACGCGCAACTTCACTTGCTACATGACGATCATGAACCCGGACGACCGCACGCCGCTCTTCGAGTGCTTCGCGACGCGCGACTGCATGACGAGCGACGACGCGTGCGTCGCGAAGATCTCCTCGAAGTACGCGGCGGATCCGGCGATCCAGGCGTACACGAAGAGCTGTCTCGACAAGCGCTCTGCGTGTCAGGCGAGCGGCACGACCTTCAGCGACGACTACTGCGGCTACGACCACGGGCTGTTGAAGCCCGAGGTTCGGACGCAGCTCGGCGCATGTCTGGTGAAGGACTGCCCCGCGGTGAAGGGCTGCCTCGACAACGTCTACAAGGTGTACGGCTGCGGCGGCTAACCGTGCATCGCGAACGCGAAGATCGCGCCGACGATCACGAGCAGCATGACGAGGCCGAAGACGATCGTGTTGGCGATGCCGAGCCACATCCCGATCTTCGCCTCGGACTCGCCCGAGTACTGCTGCGGGTTCGCCTGGATCTCCCGCAGCGCGTTCCGCCCGACGATCCACGCCGGGATGGCGGTGAAGATGCCCAGACCGAACCAGGCGAGCCCGCCGAGGATCAACGCCATCATCACCTTCGGGTGCTGCTGACGTCCCACCGTGCCGTACTGCGGCTGCGGCGCATAGGCCCCGGGAGGCGCGCCGTAGGGACTCGCGCCCGGCGGCGGGCCATACGGATTCGGTCCCGGCGGCGGTGCGTACCCAGCCTGCGGAGGGGGCGCGCCGTATCCGGGCTGCGCCTGCGGAGGAGCGCCGTATCCTTGCTGCGCCTGCGCCTGCGGAGGAGCGCCGTACCCCTGCTGCTGCGGAGGCGCGCCGTATCCTTGCTGCGGCTGTTGCTGCTGCGAAGGACCGTAGCCGGGCGGAGGACCGCCGCCGGGCGGAGGACCGCCGCCGGGAGGATAGCCAGGGGGTTGTCCGCCGCCGCTGCCGTAGTTCATCCCGACAGTCTGCGCGCCTTTCCTCCGACGGTCTACTCGCCGCTCGCGCGCGCCCAGTCTTCAGTCTTCAGTCGTCGGTCGTCCGAGAAAAACCCGCGGCTGCCTCCCGCCCCGGCCGCTCGCCGTGGGGCGGGAACGCGCGGTCGCGGACGACTGAGGACTGACGACTGACGACTGACGACTGACGACTGACGACTGACGACACGCTCACGCAGTGGCGGCCGCCGGCTCGTTCTGCGCTTCCGGCGCTTTCTCGGTCTCGAGGGCGCACGCCTGGGCGAGGAGCTCGGCGACGTCCATCTGCTTGATCGAGTCCTCCAGGTTCTGCTCCTTGAGGCCGTCGGTGAGCATCGTCATGCAGAACGGGCACGCGCTCGCGATCGTCGTCGCGCCGGTGTCGAGGAGCTGCAACGTGCGCTTCTTGTTCACGCGCTCGGTGCCCTTTTCCTCCATGAACATCTGCGCGCCGCCTGCGCCGCAGCACAGACCTTTTCTCCGCGACCACTCGGCTTCGACCATCGACGCGCCGATCGCGGCGAGGATCTCACGCGGGGCGTCGTAGACGTCGTTGTAACGACCGAGATAACAGCTGTCGTGGTAGACGAGCTTGTCGGCGATCTTCTTCTTCGGCTTCAGCTTCCCCTCGCGGAGGAGCCCCACCAGGTACTCGGTGTGGTGGATGACTTTGAACGTCGCGCCGAACTGCGGGTACTCGTTCAACAGCGTGTTGAAGCAGTGCGGGCAGGTGGTGACGATGGTCTTCTTCTCGACCTCGTAGCCCTTGAGCGTCGCCACGTTGGCCTCGGCGAGCATCGCGAAGAGGAACTCGTTCCCCGCGCGACGCGCCGGATCGCCGGTGCAGCTCTCTTCCTGGCCGAGGATGGCGAAGTCGACGCCCGCGGCCTTGAACAGCTTCACGGTCGAGCGCGCGATCTTCTTCGCGCGATCGTCGTACGAAGCGGCGCAGCCGACCCAGTAGAGGACCTTCGCGTCGCCCTTCTCGGCGAGCGTCGGGACCTCGAGGCCGTCGCTCCACTGTGAGCGATCGAGGCGTGAGAGGTTCCACGGGTTGCCGTTCGTCTCCATGCCCTGGAAGGGACGCTGGAGCTCGTGCGGAAACTCGCCGCGGACCATCACGACGTTGCGGCGCATGTCGGTGATCTTGTCGACGTACGAGATGAGCACCGGGCACTGCTCTTCGCAGGCGCGACAGCTGGTGCAGGCCCAGATCACGTCCGGGTGGATGATGCCGCTCGCCGGATCGCTCGGGACCACGACGTCCTTCGCCTTGAACGACGCGCCGCGCACGATCGCCTTTTCACCGCTCGGCTTGCCGTCGGCGCCTTCCGCGGGTGCATCGACCGAGGCGCCGTCGCCCGGTGCATCGACGACCCTCTCGCGCCCTTCGACGATGACGTCGCCATGCGGTCCCTCGGGACGCTCGATGAACTCGCGCTCGTGCTCGTAGAGGTAGTTCCGCAGATCGAGCGTGAGGTGCTTCGGCGAGAGCAGCTTGCCGGTGAGGTGGGCCGGGCAGTTGTCGCTGCAGCGTCCGCACTCGGTGCAGGTGTAGAAGTCGAGGACGCTCTTCCACGTGAGGTGCTCGACGCGGCCGATGCCGAGCCCGGGAGCGAGCTGCGGCTCCAGATACTTGTCCGGATCGCTCGCGTCGCCGATGCGATCCATCAGCACTTCGCTGACGGACTTCTCGGTCCCGTCGCCGTTCGGCACGGGCCCGCTGAGCGCGAACATCGCGCCGCGCGGCTGCAGGCTCGCGAAGAAGATGTTCGGGAGGCCGGTGATGATGTGGAAATGCTTCGAGTGCGGGAGCAGGTTGAGGAAGACGAGCACCAGCGTCGAGTGGATCCAGAACCCGGCGTGCGCGAGCACACGCAACACACCCGGGCCCGCGCCCTGCAGCGCGAGCGCCATGATCGAGCCCGCCGGCTCGAGCGGATGGAAGCCGACGCTGCCCGTGCGCTCCTGGAACTTGCGGTGGGCGACGATCTTGTCGACGCCCTCGCGCAGCTCGTTGTCCATCGAGAAGGTCCAGTACTTCTGGTGCAGGACCGTCGACGCGCCGTCGTAGAGGATGTCGGCGATCATCATCGTGACGATGATCCCGAGGATGAGGATGCCCTCTCCGCTCAGCGTCATGCGCGCCGGCTTCACCGCGATGCGCAGGTAGAGGAAGTAGCTCGCCCCCAGGATCACGAGGACCGCGAAGACCTCTTTGATCAGGTTGTAGAGGTCACCGAGCGGCTTGCCGGGGTGGAGCACGAAGAGGCCGAAGTCGGCCTCGAACCCGCGCCCCCAGAGCAGGATGGTGTTGAGCAGGAGGACGGCGAAGCCCGCGAAGACCAGGTGGTGGGCGAGCCCTGCCCCCGGGTACTTGTGCATCTTCTCCTGCTTGATCCCGTAGCGCAGGACCAGGCCGACACGCTCGGCGATGCGATCGAAGCGGTTCGTGGAACCACCGACGTGGAGGAGCTGCCAGCGGCGATCGGCGGACCAGCCGAACGCAGCCAGAGCGGCCACGATGATCGAGAGCATCGCGATGGGATTCACGGACTCATGCTCCTTG
>JBKJQC010000224.1:0-2792 GCA_046593995.1 Polyangiales bacterium | reverse complement strand
GGCCTCGCGCGGGGCGGTCCTGCCCAGGCGCGCGAGGTGCACGGCGTGATTCCCTATGACGTAGCAAAGCGCGTTTCGGACCTGTGTCGGTCCGGTGAGGGCGCGCTCGTGATAGCGGTCGACGAACCGCGGCCCGGAGGCGCCCATCATGCCGTTCAGCTGACGCGCGACTCGGATGAGGAGCGCGCGCAGCCCGTTGGACATCGTCCGCCTGTCCGCCGCCTCCGCGAGCATGTGGATGTGGTTCCCCTGCACCGAGAAGTGCGTGACGCGAAACCCCTCTCGCGTGCGCACGGCGCCCAACGCACGCGCGATGCGCTGGAACGAGCGCTGGCTGCGTAGGTTCCAGGTGCCGTGCCGTACGCGCACGGTCACGTGATGCGGATGTCGCGGGTCGACGGGCGGGCGGCGCGTGTGGGGCAGGCCAGCCCCCTTCTTCGGCGGACGTCCACGCCTTGGCCGGCGGGGCTCGCTGAACAGGTGAACTTGTCGCGGGACCCGAGCCACGAAATAATTATGGCGGATGTTTTCCACCGACGCAAGTGAACGCGAGCATGTGTCCGTTCCTTCACTGCCCCTGATCGGTCCAGCGCACAGGCACGAGCAGCGCTGCGCAGTCGCGCCTCGCGAGCGCGGTCTTCGACCGCTCCACCCCAGCGGCCGGGCGCCAGCATCGCGACCACGTACGCGCCCATGCCGCAGAGGGCCTCGAGGAGCGCGACACCGTCGCGGTCGACGAGCGACGAACGCGACGAACGCGACGAACGCGGCTCGGTCGGTCGCTGCCGAGTCGACGGATCGCCGCGCTCGCGTCAGCGAACCCGAGGACGTCGCGGGACGCCACGTCGAACGCTCGCAAGCTCCTTCGCCCACCATCGTGGGCGCGCTCGTCTCCCTCGACAGGACGAGGTGACGCCGACGACGGCGGGCACGAGGGGAGCGTGCGGTTCCGGCCCGACACTCGGGCGTGCAGAGGCCGCCGCGCGACGCTTTGGCGTCATCCCCACTTGAAGCGGGTGATGCTCGTCGGGTGGCCCCACGCACGGCACTTCTCGCGCAGCGCATCGACGCTCCGCAGGCCCATCACCTCGAGCATCTTGCGTCGTCCCTCGAGGTTCACCTTGCACACGACGCCGCGTTCGTGAGCTCGCGGATGATCGTGTCCTCGTCCTTGCGCGCGACGTCGCGCATGGCGCGCACCGCGTCCCCGACGAACGCGTAGGGATACACGCGTGCGCCGAGCACGCCGAAGGCTGGTTGATTCGCCTGCACGAGCGCCGGCCAGGTCGGCTGCAGCGTCGCCACCACCGAGTGCGTCGCCGACGGGCCGTACTTCTCGGCAAAGTAGCCGAACGATGGGTGCAGCACGCTGCCGCGGAATCCGCCGCGGAAAGCCGCTGCAGCGGGGGCGACCGAGCGAGACACGCGCGGAATGTAGCGTACAATCCACCGATGCTCGACCGCGTCGCCGTCCTCGCGCTCGTCCTCGCGACGACTGGCGGATGCGATGGTCGCAACGCACCGCCGGAACCGGCTGCGCTCGGACGGACGCGCGCGTCGCTCCTCGGCGCGGTCCTCCATCGAAGCGACCCACGACTGAACGGGAACCACCACCCGCTCTACCAGCTCACCGTCCAGAACGGCGACGTCACCTACGAGCTCGGCGAGGGGCTCGACGCCGCGATCCTCGCAGACACCATGGTGGTCGTGCGCGCGAACGAGACGCTGCACGTGATCGAGCGCGACGGGCGAACGCGTCCGATCGCGACCGACGTGCTCCCCGACCTCGCGGTCGATCCGGCGGGCGCGCGCCTCGCCTTCGTGCGCCGCTCGGGCGACGGAAGCGTGATCGAGCTCCTCGAGCACGGCACCACGCGAACGCTGGTCTCTGCGTTCGCCGAGGCCGATCGGCCGTTGTTCGTCGGCGCGCGCACGCTCGTGTTCGTCGGGACACCGACGCCCGGGATCTCGACCTTCCACCGCGTCGGCCTCGACGGTCACGAGGCTCCGGTCCGCATCGCGCCGGACGCCCCGCTCCCCGCATCGCGCGACGGCTACGCCTTCGTCGGCGGGCTGGTGCGCTACCACGACGGCACGCAGCTCCGGTCCGTCGATCCGGGGCCGTCGCCGTGAGGCCGGTCCTCGTCGCCGCGGCGATCGCCGTCCTCGGCATGATCGCGATCCCCGCGGACGCGACGCTGCTTCGCTATCCGTCGACCTGTCACTCGGGGTGCATGATCGTCACCGCCTATCGAGACACGGGCGGTACCAAGGACTGGAGCTGCGGGACCACGACGTACAGCGGTCACAAGGGGACGGACTTCGCGATCCTCGGGCGCTTCACCGCGCAGGACCAGGGACGCGACATCGTGGCCGCGGCGGACGGCGACGTGACCTATACGCACGACGGCGAGTTCGACCGTTGCGAGAGCGGCACTTGCGCAGGCGGCAGCGGCTTCGGCAACTGGGTCAAGGTCAAGCACGCGGACGGCAAGGAGACGATCTACGGCCACATGCGGAAGGGATCCGTCGCCGTCACGCTCGGCCAGAAGGTGATCTGCGGCCAGAAGCTCGGCCAGGTCGGATCGAGCGGGTACTCGACGGGCCCCCACCTCCACTTCGAGCCCCGCGTCGGCGGCGTCGCCGACGATCCATTTGGCAAGGGAGCCTGCAGCGGGCCCGCGATCTTCTGGGTCGATCAAGGCGCGTACAAGGCGCTCCCCGCGCAGACGTGCGAGGTCGTCGAGCCTCCCCCGCCACCGCCGAACCAGGCGCCGCGCGGGAGCTTCGAC
>JBKJQC010000164.1:0-2674 GCA_046593995.1 Polyangiales bacterium | reverse complement strand
GCGCGATGCGGACGAGGAGCGCCCGCATGCCGCGCGTCATCCGCGTCCGGTCCTCCGCCTCGACGAGCATGTGCAGGTGGTTGTGCTGCACCGAGAAATGCACGATGCGGAACGCGGCACGCTCGCGTACCGCGGCGAGGGCGCGACGGATCGGCGCGAAGCAGCGCTGGCTTCGGAGGTTCCAGGTCTCGCGCGTGACGCGCAGCGTGATGTGGTGCGGGCGGTGCCGCGAGACCGGCGGACGCAAGGTGTGCGGCATGCGCTCGCTCGTGCGCGAGCCTGGCGGCCGACCGGCGCCCACGCGGCGTCCGCCCCACGTCGCGGGGAAGCGCAGCTCCTGCTGTTCTGCCCGCATGACTTGAATAATAGCGCTGTTATTGCCAAGGGCAAGGAGTGATTCGGCGAAGACCCAACGGCACCCGTCGCCCTCCGCAAGCGGCGCGACGGGGCCCATAGCCCGCGCAGGCGTCCCGTCTGCCGCGACCAAAGGCGCTCGATGACCTCCCGGAGCGCTCGGACAGCCCGGACGCGCTGCAGGAAGCGGCCAGAGACAGCTTCCGGCGTATCACTGAAGTCCTTGCGACCGGAGGAGCTCGCTCGTGCGGTCGAGACGCGCGCGCGTTGATCCAGGGGGTGGTATGTCCTCGGCATGACGGACGTGCGGGTGCTCGAAGCCGATCTCGCCGACCCTGCGCAGGCCGACGCGGTCCTCGCGATGGTCGACGCCTACGCGCGCGACGAGACCGCGAACGGCGCGCCCCTGTCCGACGAGGTGAAGCGTGCGCTGATCCCCGGTCTCCGCGCGCACCCGGGCACGATCGTGCTCCTCGCGTGGGACGGCGCCGTGCCGGTCGGTGTCGCCGTCTGCTTCCTCGGGTTCTCGACGTTCGCAGCCAAGCCGCTCCTCAACATCCACGATCTCGCAGTCGTGAGGGAGCACCGCGGCCGCGGCATCTCGCTCCGCCTGCTCGAGCGCGCCGACGCGATCGCCCGCGCGCGCGGCTGCTGCAAGATCACGCTCGAGGTCCTCGCCAACAACGACCGCGCCCGCGCGATCTACCAGCGGTTCGGCTTCGCCGACTACCAGCTCGACGAGAAGATGGGCGCGGCGCACATGATGCAGAAGAAGCTCGACTGAGCATGGTCAGCTCCGCAGCGGCCACGCGCCGGGGATCGCGACGTCGACGAAGCGGTCCGGCCTACGCACGCCCTGTGCGCGCAGCCAGGCTTCGCCTCCGGGGTCGCCGAGCCGCAGTCGCGCCGCGGCGGTGGTGAGGGCGAGCCCGCGAGGTTCGCCGATCGCGACGGCGCGTCGCAGCTCCCGTACCGCGACCCCGCCGCGGCGCTCGAGCGATGCGATGCCTGCACGCAAGAGCGATGCGTGGACCCACGCGTCGGGCACGTCCTCGCGATCGAGGAGCGAGGCGAGCGCAGAGATCTCGAGCCGCGCGACCGTGAGAGCCGCGCGTCGCTCGGGGGACACCGCCGCGCGCGCGAGCAGCAGACGTCCGCGCAGGCTTCGCGCGTGGACGCGGAGGCGTTGGATGCGCGTGAGGAACGACGTCGTCAGCATGCGG
This sequence comes from Polyangiales bacterium, assembly GCA_046593995.1. GTDB lineage: Bacteria > Myxococcota_A > Polyangia > Polyangiales > JADJMO01 > JALHOE01. The sequence goes on along the minus strand of JBKJQC010000164.1, from coordinate 1,097 downwards.
AACTCGCGTGCGCGCTCGCCGAGGGTGTCGGTCCGCCCGAGGTAGAGATCGATGTCGGCGCGCGCCTCGAGCTCGAGCCAGTGCTGGAGGTGGAAGCCGTCTTCGGGGCGCGACCAGGTGGCGGAGGCGAGGGCCTCGCGTGCCCGCTCCGGCTCGTCGTCGCACAGCCACAAGAACGCGGTGCCGCGGGTGAGGGAGGTCTCGAGGTACCGGTCACCGCGTCGACGTGCGTCGCGCAGATCCTCCGGCAGCGTCGCGCGGATTGCGTTGAGGTCGCCGTAGATCTTCGACGTGTGTGCGCGGATGAGGCGGAGGCTGTCGACCGGCCAGGTGTTGCCGGTGGTGCGGTCGCGGAAGAAGGTCTCCGCACGGGAGAGGCGGAGCACGATGTCCGGGCTCTCGAGCGCGAACGCCGCCACCGCTGCGCCGGCGCCCTCGATCCACGCGAGCGCTTCGGGGTCGTTCCCGGCGAGCGCCACGGCGCGCGCCAACAGCTCGGCCGAGCGCCGACGCCCGGACGCGCTCTCGGATCCGCGGAAGATGGCGGCGATCGCGAGGGCGCTCGCCGCGCGCGGGGGATCACCGATGTCGAGCGCGGCGCGGAGCGAGCGCGTGTCGTACATGGCGGCGCGGAAGTTGTCGGCCATGCCGAGCCCCTGCGAGACGCCGCGCAGCAGATCCGCGCGCTCGATCTCGCGCGCCGGGACCGCGGTCCGCGACGACAGCCCGAGGCCACGGGTCGCGAGTCTCGCGCGCTCGGCGAGCAGCACGGCGAGCGCGCGCACGGTCGTCTTCGGCATCGCCTCGTCGGCCTCGGCGAGGACGTCGCGCAGGAGCGACATCCCACGCGTCAGCTCACCGCTCATGAGGAAGAGCTCGGCGGCGCGGCGGAGCGCGCGCGATCGCACGGTGTCGGTCGACTCGTGGGCGACGGCGAGCCACGCCTCCGCGGCCTCGGCGCCGCGGTGTGCGTTGGCGAGCGCTTCGGCGAGCCTCATGCGCGCGTCGCGAGCTTCGGTGTCCGCGAGGCCGAGCGCGATCGCGTCGTTCCAGAGCAACGCCGCGCGCTCGAAGGCGAGCGCCTTCTCGGCGCGACG
>JBKJQC010001163.1:0-10334 GCA_046593995.1 Polyangiales bacterium | reverse complement strand
GTCGGCAGGCGCGCCGTACGCGGCGACCGCCCCGCCGGTGTCGTCGGCGACGCTGCCGTCGGACGCCATGGAGTCGGACACGCCCGCCGCATCGCCGACCGCGCGACCATCCTCTTCGACGCTGCCGCCGCACGCGGCCACCGTGGTCGCGAACGCGACGATCGCGGAGCGCCCGAGGCGCGTCGTGGCCGAGGGGACCGCGCGCGCGGCGAGACTCGCGGGGAGCGCGCCGTGACAGAACGGGCAGCTCGCGTCGTCACCACGAACGTGTCGACGACAGCTGGGGCAAGGAACGAGCGCCATGGGAATCTCTCTCGTGAACGTGAAGGCGTCGACGTCTGAGACTCATTGGAACGGCGCGGCGCCGTACACCGGGACAGGGCCGCCGTCGTCTTGCGGTGGAGCGGTGTCGACCGGATCCACCTCGAACCCGAGCTCGGTGTCGCGCGCGACGTCGGTCACCGTCGCGGAATCCTGCACCGGGCCCGCGTCGACCGGCGGATCGGTCGTCTTCCCGCCGCATCCGGTCGCCGCGAGCGTCGTCGCGAACAAGAGCACGTCGATCCGCTTGGCGCGACCGCGCAAGCCAGCGATCGGCGAGAGAGTCCCCAGTTCGGCGCCGCAGAACGCGCACGCGGGCTCCGTCTCGCTCACCTGGGGGATGCGCACGTGACGGCGGCAGTGGGGGCAGGGGGCGAGGCTCATTGCGCTGCGGCCCCTTCGGGCGATGCGTAGAGATACCCTTCGCTCGTCTCGGCGATCGCACGCGCCTTTTCGAGCTCGTCCGGGGGCCAGTCCTCCACGACGATCTCGAACTTCGCGAAGTCGAACGGCGTGCCCGGCGCGGGGTGCGTCCGCACGAGTCGCTCGCGCTTCCCCTCGCGCAGGAGCTCGAGCGCGCGATGGTGGCAGAACGGATTGTTGCCCGGCTTGCCGAACAGCACGTGCGACGTCCACGAGCACCCCGCGCGACAGGTGTCGGCGTAGTAGCAGTCGCGGCAGGCGCCCCACAGATCCTCGACGGTGCGATCGCGCGTGAAGCGGAGCGGCGCGGTCTGCTCCCAGATCGTCTGCAGCTTGTGGTCGCGGATGTTGCCGCCCACGTAGTCCGCCGTCGGTAGCGAGGGGCAGCCTTTGATGTCGCCGTTCGCTTCGATGCCGAGCGTCGAGCGACCCGCGCCGCACGAGGCCATGTGACCGCGCGGCATCGATCCGCGCAGATCGGTCTCGTGCGGGCCGAAGTAGCCGACGTTGTTCCCCGGCCAGATGCGCACCTTGCGCGGATCGGCGACGTCGCGCTTCAAGCGCGCGAGCATCGGGAGCACCTCGATCATCTGGTAGGGCTCGAGGAGCAGGTTCGGCTCGTCGGCGGCGCGTCCCATGGCGACCGTGAGCTGCACCTGCCACGAGTGGATCCCCTGATCGCAGAGGAGCGGGAACAGCCGCTCGATCTCGTAGAGGCTCGCGCGTCCGATCTGGGTGTTGCAGCTCACGTGGATGCCGGCCTCGCGCAGATTCGCGAGCGCCTCCATCGCGGACTTGAACGAGCCCTTCACGCCGCGCAGCGCATCGTGCGTCGCTTCGAAGCCGTCGATCGACACGCTCACCGACTGGATGCCGGCGTCCTTCGCCTCGCGCGCGCGCTCCTTCGTGAGGCCGCGGCCGCCGGTCGTCATCGTGCACTGCATGCCGCGATCACGGATCTTGCGTGCGATCTTCGTCCAGTCGTCGCGGAGGTACGCCTCGCCGCCGATGACCGTGACCTCCATCGTGCCGAGGTCGGCCATCTGGTCGACCATGTCGAGCGCCTCCTCGGTGGAGAGCTCGTCCGGTCGATCGCGACCCGCGCGCGAGCCGCAGTGACGGCACGCGAGGTCGCACTTCAGCGTGATCTCCCACACGGCATAGATCGGTCGCCACTTCTGATCGCGCTCGCGCGCAGGCCCCGCGAGCGGGAGCGAACGCTTCGACGGCGCCGCAGTCGGCGCGATCGGCAGGGTTCGCGGGCGCGGTCCGATGTCCACCATGGGCTAGAGCCTACGTCACTTTTCCCCGATTGCACTCGCTGCGTCTCGCGCTCTGGAGAGCGATCAGACGCCGGCGTCGCCGCAGACGAGCCCGCCGACGTCTTTCTCGTCACGCAGACGGATCGTCCACTTGCCCAGATCCGGCGCGAGGATCCCCGTGATCGAGGGGACCGTCCTCCCGTTCATCGTGACGAAGTGGGCACGCACGCAGTTGGTGGTCGTGAAGTTCCGGATCTCGACCTCGATCGGCTTCTGTCCCGACGTGTCGGACACGTCGGCGACGAACGTGTCGGTGAAGGCCCCGCCGTCCTGTGCCATCTGGATGACGCGCACGTTCGAGACCTTCACGAGGGTTCCCTCGAGCCCGAGGGCGCGCGGTCCGGGCCCGGAATTCGGGTCTTTCGACAGATCCGCCACGGTCACCGACTGTGGGGTCGGCACGTTCGAGGTGCCGCTGCCGCGCACGAGCTTGCCGGCGCTGCCGAGGAAGATCTGCGACTGCTCGAAGTCGCGACACGGCATCACCATGCCGGCGGTGCAGAACTCGGTGTAGTTGCCATCCATGCTGGTAATCGGCTGACCGACCGCGAGATCGGACGGGATCTTCTGCACCGGCGCCGCGAAACACCCTGTCGCGGAGCCGCGCGGGAAGACCTCCTGCACCTGGATGGCGGAGAAGTCGCCGCCGTTCGGCTTCCCGACCCACGCGGCGAAGCGACAGTCCACCGCCGTGTTGCTGCTGACGAGCACGCGGCCGGTGAGCGCCACCAATCCAGCCTCGTCGACGATGACCTTCGCGTTGAGCGTCGGGTGGTTCGCGTCGCTCGGATCCTGGAGCGCCTTGATCGTCACCGTCTTCGGGGCGGCGTCGGTCGAGACCGACCCCGTGTCGACGGGACCACCACCGTCCGGAGCGACGGAGCTGTCCTCCACGGCCACGTCCGGATCGACGGAGGTGTCGGCGGGGGGCGTCGAGCTGGTGTCGCCCTGCGTCCCGTCGGCCTGCGCGTCGCGCGGCAGAGACGATGAGGAACCGGAGCTGCAGGCAGCGGTGGACGCGAGCGCCAGGAGCAGGATCGTTCTCTTCATGAGGCCGGCAGCCTAGCGCGATTCACGCCGCGCGCAGCCAGGACCGTCACCACGGCGCGGGCGCGTAGTCCTTGAGGAACAGTCCCCAGCGGTGCTCCCCGCGGAGAAAGCCGTCGAAGATCGGATCGACGATGCGGGCTGCGCCGTCGACCACGTCGAGCGGCGGGCTGAACCCGTGCTCGTCGACCTTGCGCGCCGCGATCTCCACGGGGTCCTCGTCGGTGATCCAGCCGGTGTCCACGCTGTTCATGTGGATCCCGTCTTTCACGTAATCGACGGCGGACGTGCGCGTCATCATGTTCAGCGCGGCCTTCGCCATGTTCGTGTGCGGGTGGCGATCCGTCTTCCACGCGCGATAGAACTGCCCCTCCATCGCGGAGACGTTGACGACGTGCTTGTCGCGCGTCGGGACCTTCTTCATCAACGGCTTGAGCCGCGCGTTGAGGACGAAGGGCGCGATCGCATTGACGAGCTGCACCTCGAGGAGCTCCACCGCGGAGACCTCGTCGAGCGCGAGCCGCCAGCTGTTGCGACCGCGCAGATCGACCTGCTGGAGATCGGCGTCGAGCCTCCCCGCGGGGAAGATGCTCACGTCGTGCGCGTGGTCGTCCGGCAGGAGCGCGAGCTGCGAGAGCTCGGCCGACGCGACGAGCCCGGCGTCGCGCCCTCGAGATGCGGCGAGCTCGCCGCGTACGACGAGACCGGACTGCTGCTGGCGGAGCTCCTCGTGGCTCGCGAGCAACGAGCGCACGTGTTCGGCTGGCGACGCGAGCTCGAGCTCCATCATGTGTCGATAGAACGCCGGTGGCCTGCGCACCGTCTGACACGCGTTGTTGATGATGAAGTCGAGGCGCGGTAGTCGGGACACGAGGTGATGCGCGAACGCGTCGACGCTCGGGGTGTGACGGAGATCGAGGCCGTGGATCTCGAGCCGCTCGCGGAACGACTCGAAGTCCTCTTCACGGGCGTAGCGCGCCGCCGCGTCGCGCGGGAAGCGTGTGGTGACGACGACGTAGCAGCCGGCGCGTAGCAGCTTGAGCGCTGCGAAGTAGCCGATCTTCACGCGCGAGCCGGTCACCACCGCGTAGCGACCGCTCAGATCGAACGACTGATGGCGCTTCTGGAAGTTGAGCTCGGCGCACGCCGCGCACATCTGATCGTAGAAGGCGTGGAGCCTCTTGAACTCGGCCTTGCACACGTAACACTTGCGCGGATCGATCAGCTCTTCGGTCTCCGAGCTCATCTGCCCGAGCGGCAGGAGCTTGGGAGGCACGAACACCGGCGCCTGTCGCGCGACGCGGATGCCGGTCTTCTCGAGGACGATCGCGTCCTTGCTCTTCCGCGCCTGCTTGCCCTCGCGCTCGACCGCCTTGCGCAGCGCGCGGACCTCGTCGCGCTCGGGGCGCGAGACCCTGCCCGCTGCAATGTTGAGCCTGCGAAGCTCCACTTCCGTCAGGACCGACAAGAGCGTGCGCTCGAGCGCGACCTCTTCGAGGAGCGAGATGGCGTGCAGGACGCGTTCGCGGAGACTCTCACGGGGATCAGGCGTCACGCGCGGCGACTTAGCACGTTTTTCGTCGCAGTCCGCACGGCCCGCACGATCGTCGAGCTGCGCGGATTGACGAAGACCGATTGGCAAGGCTTGAAAGAGTTCTTCTCCAGGGGGGCGAAGCACGTGGCATTGGGCCCGTAGGTCCCCGAGCTCACGTGCGGGCAGCGATCGGGCGTGGCCCTTTGGGATGCGCTCGATTGGCCTTCGCCAGTCGGTTCCAAGCGCGCGACACGAGCCGCTCGAGACCGCGACCGTGGGTCGCCCCGAGCCGTACGCGTGCCTCGTTGTACGCGGGGAGGAAGCGCACCGCCGCGGGCAACAGCGGGTAGCTGCCCTTCAAGGCGAGGATCGACGCGCGAAACAGCGCGCGCTCCTTGCGGCCGACCTCGAACCCGAACTCTTCGCGCACGCGCTCGGGGAGCAGCACCGCGGTCATCGTCTCGTACCACTTGGACACCGGGCCGAGACCCGGCGCCGGCGGGGCGAGCAGGTAGCGGCTCATCTCGCGCGCCGGTCCACCGACGGCGATGTCGCTCCCGGGGGCGAGCATGTCCGCGAAGTAGCGCTCGAACGCGCTCCAATCGGACGGTGTCTCCGACTCGGGGATGCCGAAGAGCGCGTTGAACTTCTTCGACTCCTCGTAGTATGCGTCCTTCTCCCACAACGACAGCGGTCGGAACACGAGCTCGTAGAGCTTCACCGACGTCTCGAGCAACGTCGCGGAGACCCAGAACAAGCCGGGGACGAGGTTCGCCTGATAGGGAGAGCCCTTCGCGAAGGGACCGACGTCCTCCTCGATCGTTCCGGTGATCGTGTTGTGATACATGTGCACGCGCTTCGACGACGAGAGCGCGGTGTCGAGATCGCCGAACACCATCGCGAACACGTTGTCGAACGTGCGCACGAATCGGCCGAGCAGATCGGTCTTGGTGTGCGAGTGCTGATCGACCGCGTGCGCGACGAAGGGATGGGCGAGCTGCAAGAGCGCGGCCCGCCCGCCGCCGAGGAACGCGATCGACTCGCGGTTGATCCGCCAGAGCATCGACGACGGCCCGAAGACGCCCGCGCGCGGATCGACGGTGTCACGGCGGAGCCGATCGAGCATCCCGTCCAGATCGTGTCGCGTGACGGTCATCCCGCACCTCCGAGATGTTTAGCGTAGCAAACATCCAGGAGGTCTCTAGGGTCACCCGCGTTCTGGGAAGAACCCGCTGTTCCAGTCCGCACTGAGCGGGGCGTCATGAGGGCCGACGTCCGCCTTCTCGCCCATCGAGAGCAGCCCACCGGACTCGAAGAGGAACTCCTCCTTCTTCATGCGCTCGACGACGAGGTCGAACTCTGCGCGCGAGATGCCGCGAAAGTCCGGAACCCACGAGAGCTGCTCCCAGCATCGATCTGCGCTGATCGCACCGAGCTGCAGCGTGAGCGCGAGAAGCTGGTGCACGACCACGGGCCAGCAGCGCTCGCGAGCAGACACTCGCTCGACCCAGCCTTCGCGCGCGAGCTCGATGAGGGCGACGGCCTGCAGGACGGCCTCCGGATCTTCGCAGAGGAACGTCGTGTCGGCGTCGTGTTCGCCCGACGGCCCGTTCGTCCCATGCGTTGCAGGAACGAGGACACTCTCGATGGCGCATTCGCCTGAAATACCGCGTCGAGGTCGCCGACATCGATGCCGAGCTCCAGCGTCGACGTGCAGACGATGCAGGCGTTGGTCCCGTTCTGAAAGCGATCCTCGGCTGCATTTCGTTCCTCAAGCGACACCGAGCTGTGGTGCACGAAGACGTCGACCGATCGCCCGCGCATTCGCTCGGCAACGGTCTCGGTGAGCGAGCGCGATTGGCAGAATGAAGAGGCTCTTCCTGCCAGACGCGCGCGTCGCGGCTTCGTCGGCGAGGGCGTTCACGCTCTCGTAGAGTGCGATGTGAAGCTCGCGCTTCGCCGGGTTCTTCGGCGGATCGATGATCGCGCCGTCGCGCCGCGACGTTCCCTGCAACCACGCGAGGATTCGGTCGGGGTGGCCGACCGTCGCGGAGAGGCCGACCCGCTGGATGTCGTTCGCCGTTGCGGGAGCGACTCGCTCGATGACCGACATCAAGTGCGCGCCGCGGTCGGTGCCGGCGAGCGCGTGCACCTCGTCGATGACGACCAGCCGCAGATCCTTGAACAGGCGCTCCACCGGTGAACGCGACGACACGCGACGACACGAGCATCACCTCGAGCGACTCGGGCGTCGTCATCAGGATCTCTGCGGGATCTTTCACGAACCGTCGCTTCGCGGCGCCGGGCACGTCGCCGTGCCACACGAAGCGTCGAAGGCCGACCATCTCGGCGTAGGTCCCGAGGCGTCCCGAGGCGGTCCTCTTGGTTGTTGAGGACTGCCTGGCCCCTGCCTGGAGGGTCGAATCGATACGCCATTAGTATCGACTGCTTCGATCATGCAAGAAATTCCTTGAGCGTCGTCGCGATTTGATGCAACGTGGCAGCGGGAGACGATGACATGATGCGGAGCGTTCTTGGGTCGGTCGGTCGGTCGGTGGGGTGGGTCGGTCGGTCGGGTTGAAGAGCGTGGCAACGGAGCCTCCGGTTCCCGAGCGCATCGCCGCATAGTCGCTGGCTGCCTCGCGTTGGCGGCCGGGCTGATGGTGTCGCTCAGCGCCGGGCCTGCCGATGCCGCGCGCATCGAACGCAATCTCGTCGCCTCCAAGATTTTTCGCGCGCCGCTGTGGATGGAGGCCGACTGGATCTATCAGTTCCGTACGGTCGCCGACCCAGGCGTCGACCCGTACATGTACCTCCTCAGCAGCACCCTGCAGCAACTCGCGGCCGATGACGACAGCGGCGGCAACTACAATTCGCTGATCACGTACACGAGCTTCTCGAACGCCAGCATCGTCATCGTCGTGCGTTCGTTTGCCGCGCAGAGCAGAGGACGCGGACGCGTCGAATGGCGGAGGCGATTGAACGCGCCGGGGAGCCTGTTCCCGTCGCAGTGGAATCTTCTCGGTACCACCAACGATCACTTCGGTGGCGACGTTCGTCTTCTCGAGTACAACCAGACCGAGTACCGCACGGTCCTGGCGCAGCCGGCCAGCGGCACGGCGTGGAACATCTGCAAGGACACGGTCCTCTACATCGGCAGTGCTTGGGACGGCATCAAGGGATTCGTCGACGACACCGGCGTCGGGCGCGCCGAGAAGTACGTTCGGCCGAGTGGCACCAATATCGACATGATGCTGGTTGGCTGTTATCAGGATGTTTGGGGACCGGCAGACGTCATCGCGAACGACGTCGAGACCGACGTCGATGGGGACGGATTAGGCGCCGCGCTCGAGGCGGAGCTCGGTACTTGCGAGGTCGGCTCCACGCTGCTGCAATGTGCTTGCGCGGCGCCCGCGCCAGCCTCGTACTGCAACAACCCGAACAGATTCGTGGACTCGGATCACGACGGGCTCGACGACGGCGCCGAGGTCTTCGGCTTGTACCACCCGACGTGGTCGCGCGACAAAGCGCAGCAGCTTCCGGCATGGGGAGCGAATCCCCAGCGCAAGGACGCGTTCGTCGAAGTCGACTACTCGAGCCTGTTCGGTCCGTCGGTCGTGACGAACCCATTCACCCAGTTGAGCGCCGAGATCGTCGTCTCGAAGTACGTAGTCGCTCCGGAGGCCGACATCCACAACCTGCTGGTCGGCGATGGCGTGGCACTCCACTTCGATGTCGGTGGCACTGACCCCTGCCCCGACAACCGGAAACTGTGCGGCGGCTGGGGAGGTGGCGGCGAGAAGAAGACCTACAACGTGGACTACGACGGCTGCGTTCTGCAGCCGGAGCGATACTATGACGCAACGGGCCGCTGGCCGGCGACGTTCCGGCATTTCCTGGCGCATCCCGACGGAGGCACTGCGCAAGTCATGGGGTGGTGCGGAGGCGGCGCCATCGGAACGGATGGCCTGCAAGTCAAAGGCATGACGCACGAACTCGGCCACCTGGTGGGCGGGCTCTCGCACGAAGGACATCCATCCTTCAGCGGCGACCCGCCACTCAACAACCAGGTGATGCTCAGCCCGGTTTGGCCGAGCCTGATGAACTATTCCTACAACTTCGACTGGTCGAACTTCCACTTTTCGACGGCGCAGAATCCAGCGGTGATCGATCCCGCCGCGGTCTCGGAGCAGTCGGGCTTCGGAGGGAAGAACGCCACCGTTCTCAGCTCCGGCGCGTCCATGCGGACCGGGCACGACTTCGCGTACGCGACTGCGAACGGCCAGGTCGACTGGAACCGTGACTGGCAGGTCAACCATGCGGCGACGATCGAGTCGAGGCCGGTCCGCAGCACGATGATCTTCAAGACGAACGATACGACGTTCGCCGTCCGCCAAGACATCGCGGCGCTCACCGCAGAGGTCAGCGAGTTCGTGAGCCCTGATGTCGTGGCCTACGGCGATCGCATCTACGCGTTTTACGCGACGCCCACGCAGCGTGCGATCGGGTACCGCAGTCCAGCGCACTCGGGTCAGAGCGGGAAGGGCGCGTGCGGCATCAACGGCGGCCGAATCTTCGAACAGTGCCACGCGTTCGGCGCACTCCAACAGATCGCGCTTCCCGCATCGATTCCGAGCAACGAACTCGTAACCAGCATCGTGGCGCTGCCCTGGCGCGGTGCAGCGATCGGGTCACTCCACCTCGCGTTCGCGTTCCGCACCAACCAAAACAAGATCTACGTTGGTCGCGCGACCGGCACGAATGTGGTCAACGGCCAGGTACTCCTCGCGAACGTCACGATCGACACTACAGCGGTGGCGACCGACGTCGGGGGCACGGACATCGAGATGTCGGCCATGTACGTCGATCCGCTGAAGTACAGCAACCAGGCCGAGATTCTGGCGGTCTTCTATGCCGGCGTGAGCAACGAGCACAAGATGCGGTGGGCGACGGACTCGTCGTGGGCGCTCGGGGGGTCGAAGACGGTGCAGGCGAACTCGCCGACCAAGCCGGCGATCGCGGGCATCGAGGCGCCGGGCGTGACGGTGTGGCCGGGGCGTAGCGCGACCACCACGGAGAACTACCAGACCATCGGCTACGCGTGCGGGATGTTCCCCGGCGTGGCCGCGCCCGTCACAGGAGATCGACCTGTTCGATTCCTCTGTTACGACAAGGTCGAAGATGCGTGGAACGACCTCACGAGCAACCTCTTCGCGGGCTATACGGCGAACTATGCGGAGCACTACGGCAAGCGCCCCGGCATCGCGTTCCACACGAACCGCTATGCACCGCTCGCCGGAACTGACTACGCCGAACCTATCCACCCCACACGCGGCCAGTTCTTCCTGATCACCGTGAACCGCAACCTGGGGCCGGCGGTGTATGTGACGTCCTCCGTCGACGCCGATCACCGACCGGTCGCGGCGTCCGGCAGCACGCAGGCATCACCCGTCAACACCTTGCTCGACGCGGTGGTCGGTACCAGTATTTACGATCTCGACAGGGGTAAGACGAAGAACGGGAACTGCGTGGCGCTGTACGAGGATCGCGACATCTCCGCGACCAAGGCGGTGTTATCGCTCCCCCTCCCTGCTGGGTTTCGAGAACGGCCTGACGATGTCCATCACGTTCGAGTCGACGTCCACGTCGCGGGCATGATGGACATCACGGCGTGGCGCGACGGCCGC
>JBKJQC010000495.1:0-2805 GCA_046593995.1 Polyangiales bacterium | reverse complement strand
TCGACGACATACCGCCGCTCGTCGCCGCGTTCCAGGACAAGTGGTCGCGTCGCTTCGGGCTCACGGGGGTCGTCCTCACCGAGCGCCTCGTCCACGCGCTCGAGCACCGCAGCTGGCCGGGGAACGTGCGCGAGCTCGAGAACACCGTGGCGCGTCTCCTCGCACTCTCCACCGGGGGGACGATCGACGTCGACGCGCTCGACCGGGTGCCCCCAGGGCAGGGCGCACCGACCGAGGTCCCCGGCGCCGATGCCCCGCTCCGCGATCAGGTCTCGGCGTTCGAACGCGCGATCCTGCTCCGCACGCTCGAGGCCAGCGGATGGAACCAATCCGAGGCGGCCCGGCGCCTCTCGGTGACCCGAGTGACGCTGATCGACAAGATGAAGCGGTACGGATTGCGACGAAGTTGAGTCGGCGCGTACAGGTCTGAGACGCTTCGGTCCTCTTGGTACGCACCCGACTCGTGGCAGTGGTGGCGATCGCCGTCGGGTGCGGCGGCGGTCGTGCGCGCGCGCTGCCGGAGAATGTCGTGCTCCTGCGCGTGTCCGACCCGCCGATCGCGCGCGTCACACCGAGCACATCGAGCACATCGAGCACAGCGAGCACGGAGACTGCGCCGCGCGTGTCGCAGCCGCCGGTCGCGATCGCTCCGCGCGATTCACTCAGGACATGCCGGGAGGCGCTCGTCGCAGCGGACGTGCGCTTCGTCGACGCGACCCCGGCGCACCCCACCGCGAGGATGCCGATCGTCGACGCGGTGATGGTGACGACGCCGATCCACGGGGTGACCTATCGCTACGTCGAGCCGCCCTTCGGTACACGGCTGCTCGTCGACTGCCGCTTCGCGCTCCGGCTCGTGCGCGCGTCGGAGATGCTTTCCGCGCGCGGCGTGCGCGAGGTGCGTCACCTCGGCGCCTACGAGCCGCGCTGCGTGAAGGGCGGGCTCATCGTGCAGAACGACACGTGCGTCCCGTCGACCCACGCGCTCGGGATGGCGCTCGATCTCGCCGAATTCGTGACCGCCAACGGCACGGTCCGCGTCGCGCAGGACTTCGTCGCGAGCGCTCCCACCGGCCGCCCGACATGCGAGAGCGCGCGCGTCTCGCCGGCCGACGCCTTCCTCAAGGAGCTCGTGTGCGCGCTCGGGTGCGACGGAGCGGGGGGGACGTTCTCGGCGCTGCTCACGCCGAACTACGACGCGAAGCACCGCACGCACGTGCACGTCGATCTGCGGCCGCCGAGCAAGGCGCCGTGGGCGTGCGGCGTGGACCCCCCCTCGCGGGAGGGGTTCGCGAGGGAGTGACCGTCAGTGCGTCTCGCGGAACGTCGACGCGTCGACGGGGATGTCCTCACGACGGAACTTGCCGTCGTCGCCGAGCACGTGGGCTTCGATCGCGATCAACCGGCCGTCGGTGTCGGAGAACTCGTAGAGGTTGAAGCCCGCGTGTCGATGCGGGTGATCCGAGAGCAGCGACGCGCTCGTCGCGCCGACCACGTCGATGCGCCCGACCTCCGTCGTCACGGTGCGCCGCACGCGGATGTGCGAGTGCCCGTGCAGGATCAGCCCGTGCTCGAGGCGGTTCAGCGTGCGCAGCATGTGCTTCGAGTCGTGCAGACCCTCGAGGTACGCGATCGCCCTGTTTCGTAGGTTGTGCGCGGGGTGATGCTGGAGGATGACCTTGGTGCGCGACTTCACCTCGGGGTGCTCGAGGAGCTTCGCGAGCTGGTCGATCTGCGCCGCGCCGAACTGCCCGGCCGCCATCAGCGGACCGCGGGGCACCGCGGTCGACATGCCGATGACCGCGACGTTCTTGCGTAGCTTCACGTAGGGATAGCGCGCGCCGAAGTGCTCGACGCCGAACTCGGGGACGTCGCTCTTGATCCAGTCGCCGCAGTACGCCTCGAAGCGTCGCTTCGCGGCCGAGCCGCGCGTGTAGACGTCGTGGTTTCCGGGGATGACGCTGACCTGATCGGCGTGCAGCCCGAGGTCCTTCTCGATGAAGCCGCGGACCATGTCGAACTCGGACTCGAGCGCGAGGTTCGTCAGATCTCCCGTGATCGCCACGTGGTCGATGTTCGCGCGCTTCACCTCGTCGGCCACGGCGCGCACCGCGGCCGGCTTGTGCACCGACTTTCGATGGAAGCGGAGCATCGCCCAGCCGGTGAGCCGCTTGTTGAGGAAGCGCCCGAGCGTCACCCCTTCGAGGGAGAGCATGTGGAGATCGGAGAAGTGCGCGATCCGCATCGTCGTCGAACGTAGTCGAGGCGCCTTGGCGGTGACAGTCCCGACCTGCCGCGCTAAGCGCCGGGGATGGGTGGTCCCACCGGGGTGAAGGGAGTGATCCGTGTCGCGACCCTCAACATCTGGAACCGCCTCGGCCCGTGGGACGAGCGCCTGGCTGCGATCCGTCATGGGGTGCGCGCGCTCGCGCCGGACGTGATGGGCTTGCAGGAGGTCTTGAAGGCGCGCGAGGGCGTCGAGGGACCCGACCAAGCGGCGGAGGTCGCGGATGCGCTCGGGTATCACGTGTACTACGGCTCGACGCGCGAGGAGCCGATCCAGTTCGGGAACGCGGTGTTGTCGCGCTGGCCGATCCTGCGCAGCGAGACGCTGCTCCTGCCGCAGGTCGGCACCGACGAGCGGCGCTGTCTCCTCTTCACCGAGCTCGACACGCCCTTCGGTCACGTGCCGTTCTTCGTCACGCACCTGAACTGGAAGATGCACGAGGGGCACGTCCGCGCGGAGCAGGTCCGCTTCGTCGCCGAGCAAGTGCGCGAGCGCGCGCCGATCACGGGCTTCCCGCC